>NZ_JBLFEQ010000005.1:0-288116 GCF_047345125.1 Maribacter spongiae
CAGTATTCTTTCGTAAATTTCATCAAAGTTGTGCATCTTAATTGTTTTGTCGTTATTACAATTTACTGCCATTGAGCAGTTTGCACAACTTTTTATATCTCAATCAAAATGCACAACGGGTTAATTGAAGTTATTCCTATATCATTAAATACAGAATAGAACGCCTGTGTAAACCGTACTGTTTTCTTTTCCTTAATTTAGGGATACGCAATATCCCGATATGAGCGGACAAAAATCTTTAAGAGTTTTCGTATTAATGGCCGTTCTGGCAGGTCGTTCGGTGTCCTTTGCCCAAAATTTGATCAAAAATCCCAGCTTTGAGGAATATATGGATTGCCCCAGTACCTTAGGTAATTTAAATACAGATTTGATCCATTGGAAAACCCCGACCTTAGGTTCTACCGACTATTTTAATGGATGTAGTACGGCCATGGGGACGCCAAAGAATTTTAATGGAGAACAACCAGCGGATTTTGGTGTGGGATACGTAGGTCTTTATTTTTATGCCCCGGATAATTATAGGGAATACCTACAGGCCAATCTGACCGCAGCTTTGAAAAAAGGAGAAACCTATAAGCTGTCTTTTTATGTAAGTTTGGCGGAAAGATCGGATTTTGCGATCAAGGAATTCGGGGTCTTGTTTTCGGAATATCCCATAGCGGTAAGGACCCGTAAGACCCTTTCCAGAATGCATTTGTCCCAAGTTTCGGGAGATGTCTCCAACTATTTTGAGATCAAGTATTCCGATTTCTATTCGGATGAAAAAGATTGGATTTTAGTAGAAAGGGAATTCGTGGCCAAAGGCACGGAAAACCATATGATTATCGGAAATTTTAAGGATAATAAAAGAACAAGAAAGTTTCGTACTAAAAAACACACCACCAGAGGGTCTTATTATTATCTGGATATGGTTTCGGTAATGCCTTTAAGTTCAAAAAGTAAAAATACAGATGTTGCCGGGATCACGGATAATAAAAAATCCACTTTTAAAATAAACAAGGTCAGTGTTTTTAAGAATATGCTCTTTGATTTTGATAAGTTCGATTTAATGCCGAATTCCCTAAATGAGTTAGAGGATATTTATGATTATTTATTGGAAAACCAACAGGTCTTGATTACGATTAACGGACATACCGATGCAGTTGGCGGGGAATCCTATAACAAAAAGCTATCGGAGAAAAGGGCCCGAACGGTTGGTCGATATTTAATAAACCTCGGAATTTCAAAGCATCGTATTTCCTGGAAAGGCTATGGCAGTTCCCGGCCATTGGTAGATAATAGGACCAATGACGATAGAAGAAAGAACAGACGGGTAGAATTTATCCTAACACAGGAATAGGTTATGTTTATTAATAATCGGAATATGACGTAGGGTAAAGAAGCATAATCTCCGCTTTGCTCACATTGTTTTTATAATTCTCATCCATTTTTAGTTCGCTCCATTTGTCGGATGAAAAAAATGCTTTCCACAAGGTGTCCCGTGTTTCCATGTTTTTAAAGGTGGTCATATACATTAAGTTGGGCATATGATTACCGGATATTACTTCTGAATAAAAAACGGCATTAAACCCTAATTTTGAGAAAAGGGCTATTTCGCCCCCTGCATTGAACATTGCTACTTTGTTCCAGTATTTAGCTACTGTGGAAGATTCATAACTTCTTAACTCATATACCCTTTCTTTCCTTGGATTTTTGATCGATGAAGGTTTCATTTTGGGCATGCCTTCAAAAGCTCTCATTAAAATAGAGTTGATCCGTTCAAAAGGAGGTGAGTTATAAGAAGCGTTCAAGAAACCTGAACCGGATTCTATATATCGTTTATCCGTCAATAATTTTTTTTCCAATTCCTCAAATTGTGTTAAGGAATTAAAAGGGAGCAAAACAAAAATTTTATTCTGCTCGACAAATTTTCCAGGGCGCAATTTAAACACACCAATGTTTTGTATATCATTTCGTTTGGCGGCAGGTATAAAACTATCCCTTAGATACACATCTACTTTTTTTTCCTGCTCCTCATTTTTAATGGTATATGTAATCAACTGATGGTATTCCCTATTTTCCTTTTGTTGCCCTATAGCCTGTTTTGGAAATGTAAGGAGAACAATAAAAAATAACAGGCCGGTTTTTACAAAAAATCTCATAATTTATAGCTATTCGATGTTTTAAAAGTACATAATTTGATTTCCAAGCTAAGATACAAGAGTTGGAACATATCCTGAATTTCCATGCCAAAAAAGAACAAAGAGAACAGAGGTATATGAATATTGAAAAAGAGTTGGATAACTCCGTTTTTAACATTGAAAAAAATGCCTTACATTAACACTATGTAAGAATATTATATATCATATTACCATGAACACCAAAATTTTTGTTTTAACTTTTTTAATGGTGAGTGCCATTTCTTTTGGCCGTGGATCATTAAAGGAAAAAACTGTAGTACGCTGCCCCGTAACTTTAAAATTATACGATACGGACCCTATTGGCATATGGAAGTATTTCGTGGAAGGTGTAGGACCCGAATATGAAGAGGGTATCCTGTTTGTTCGTAAGGAAAATGGAAAATACAAGATTGAAATACAGTTGAGTAGTGGTGCATTAACGGGACAAGATGTTCAAATACAGGAAGATAATATTAAATTTAATATGAATATTGAAGGAGTTGAACGTATATCCGTTGTGCTACAAGTAAAGGGAAATACGTTGTTGGGAGAAGCATATTCCGGTCAAAGGACATATAAAGTAAAAGGAAAAAGAAAACTACCGCCAGAATAAATATTAGTTTTTAATACCCGTAATGCTTCATGACTGTGCTTGTTGCATTAGGAGCATATGATGACTGTAAAGGCCCCGAGGAATAAGAAAGGGTTGGACGAACCTTATCGGCAGCAGTATTGCGCCATAAAAAAACCGGGGCCATAGCCCCGGTTTCTATAAAATATCCATAAAAGGAAATTACCATGTAATAGGCACGGAAACCCTTGTTTTTCCCCATCCCATATACATATGCGCTCCGTTGTTTGCTTCCGTAAAGGCAATAGAGAATTCTTCCAAAGAAGTATCGCCGGTACTTGCAACTCCGGTCACTCGTGCTACATCGGAACTTTCTTTATAAAAATAAGCCCCCCATTCGTTAAGGCTATTGTGCAATATAATGGTCCATGTTTCTTCTCCCGGGATGGTCAATAGTGCATAAGTTCCCGCTTTAATATCCTGTCCACCAAAATTTACGTCCTTATAAAAAGTAATCTCCGGTGCTTCGTTAGCACCCGTTCGCCAAACCGGGCCATTTTTGGTCATAAGTTCCATGGCATCCCTACCTTTTAATTTTGGGCGGCTATAGGAAATACGGACGGTCTTATCAGATGTTTTATATCCGCTTGGAAAAGAAGCTATATCCATAGGACTTTTATCCGATCCGGAAAACTTTTGGGCGTTGGCCATGGTCGTAAAGGCCAATGCCACAATAAACGTGGTAAGTACTAGTAATTTTTTCATGATATGATTTTGTTTTTTAGAACACCAAAACTAAGCAGTTCATATAGCAAAGACTGATAAAAAGTCGTTAAAGTTTACCGGCCTTACATAATGTTAAAATAAACTTTGAATTCCCGATTCCCTATTTATATTTTACTCAATTACGCTATATATGGTATTAAAATGTAACTATATATGATGTTAGTATTTTATAATTGAAATATAAAATGAATATTTGCAATCAAATTGATATAATAAATTATTATGTGCGGAATTGTATGTGCGTTTGATATAAAGGAGAGTACGGATGTACTTAGGCCCAAGTTATTGGAAATGTCCAAGAAAATAAGGCATAGAGGCCCTGATTGGAACGGTATTTATGCGGGAGATAAAGCTATTTTAGCCCATGAGCGATTGGCCATTGTAGATCCTGCTTCCGGAAAGCAACCGTTATTGAGTCCGGATGGTAAGCTCATTTTGGCCGCTAATGGGGAAATTTATAACCATAGGGAACTAAGAAAGCAATTTGAAGGCAGGTATAATTTTAGGACAGAGTCGGATTGTGAAGTCATTTTGGCCTTATACCAGGAGAAAGGTCCGGAATTTCTGGACGAAATGAACGGTATTTTTGGTTTTTCCATTTATGATTCCGAGAAGGACGAATATTTTGTGGCCCGTGACCATATGGGAATCATTCCATTATATATGGGATGGGACAAGCACGGTACTTTTTATGTGGCTTCCGAACTAAAGGCTTTGGAAGGTACCTGTACTAAAATTGAATTATTCCCTCCGGGACATTATTTGCATAGTGGCGATGGCGAATTGAAAAGATGGTACAAGAGAGATTGGATGGAGTATGATGCCGTTAAGGAGAATGAAACCAGTATCCAAGCTGTAAAAGAAGCTTTGGAAGCGGCGGTACACAGGCAATTAATGTCCGATGTTCCCTATGGAGTATTACTTTCGGGTGGATTGGATTCATCGGTAACTTCCGCCGTTGCCAAAAAATATGCACAAAAACGAATCGAATCCGACGATAAGACCGAAGCTTGGTGGCCGCAACTGCATTCATTTTCAGTAGGGTTGGAAGGCTCGCCGGATTTGGCCGCTGCCCAAAAAGTTGCGGATCATATTGGAACCGTTCATCATGAAATCAAGTTTACCATCCAGGAAGGCCTGGATGCCATTCGCGATGTTATATACAATCTTGAGACGTATGATATAACAACGATCAGGGCCTCTACACCAATGTATTTAATGGCGAGGGTCATAAAGTCCATGGGTATAAAGATGGTGCTGTCCGGTGAAGGTGCCGATGAACTTTTTGGAGGATACCTTTACTTTCATAAAGCGCCCAGTCCAAAGGATTTTCATGAAGAAACGGTTCGTAAACTGGATAAACTTCATATGTATGACTGTCTGCGTGCCAATAAATCATTAGCGGCATGGGGTATTGAAGGACGTGTGCCATTTTTGGACAAAGAATTTATGGACGTTGCCATGCGCATCAATCCAAAGGATAAAATGATCAATGGGGAACGTATGGAAAAATGGGTGGTGAGAAAGGCTTTTGAGGACATGCTCCCAGAAAGCGTTGCCTGGAGACAAAAAGAACAATTTTCCGATGGGGTAGGTTATAGTTGGATCGATACCTTGAAAGAACTTGTCGAGACCGAGATTTCGGACGAACAATTGGAGAATGCCAAGTTTAGGTTCCCTATTCAGACACCGACCACAAAGGAAGAGTTTTATTATCGCTCTATTTTTGAAGCACATTTCCCCAGTGATGCTGCCGCTTTATGTGTGCCTCAGGAACCCTCCGTGGCGTGTAGTACCAAAATTGCTTTGGAATGGGACGAGGCCTTTAAGAATATGAACGATCCATCAGGAAGGGCCGTAGCTAATGTTCATGATGACGCTTATCTTAAATAAGCAAGTATAACGATTCTGTTTTCCTGTTTTGCAAAACAGGGTAGTTTTTAATTAGTCCTTAAGAGGCACCATTAATTTGGTGCCTTTTTTGTTGCGGACATTCCTCTGCCCCTAAAAATTGAACCAGCATGTTTTGAGGCAATTTCGAGGCGTAATAGATTTTTTATTGCATAATTCGGGTTAAAAAAAACATGGGTAGAACAAGCAATTCCCCCTTATTTATGAGATCAATTTAACCCAATGGTACCACTTATAATTTTCCACAATAATTGTTGATAACTTCAATATGGCCAATGTCTAGAAACATCATATTCCATAGGGTATTCCCTATATTTGTAAGATTGCAAAATTTGAAGTAACAACAACCTTAAGTTTATGAGCGAAGAAGCAAAAAACGAAGACGAGGAAATCAAAAAATCAGAGGACTCGACACAGCATGAAGGTACTCCGATGAAAGATTATTCTGCGGATAGCATACAGGCCTTGGAAGGCATGGAGCATGTACGTATGCGACCTTCAATGTATATTGGTGATGTTGGTGTTAGAGGGCTTCATCATTTGGTGTACGAAGTAGTGGACAACTCTATTGACGAGGCCATGGGAGGGCATTGTGATGCTATAAGCGTTACCATCAATGAGGATAACTCCATTACGACAAAAGATAATGGTAGGGGTATCCCGGTAGGATTGCATAAAAAAGAAGGGGTTTCCGCTCTGGAAGTCGTCATGACCAAGATCGGTGCGGGTGGAAAATTCGATAAGGATTCCTATAAAGTTTCCGGTGGGTTGCATGGTGTGGGGGTTTCCTGTGTAAATGCACTTTCCAGTCACTTACATGCCACTGTACATAGAGAAGGCAAAGTTTGGGAACAGGAATATGAAAGGGGGAAGGCTTTGTACCCTGTCAAAAGTACCGGGGAAACCGATTATAGGGGTACTGTGGTCACGTTTAGACCAGATGAGACCATCTTTACGCAAACCGTTGAATACAGCTATGAGACGCTGGCCAATAGAATGAGGGAACTCTCTTTCCTGAACAAGGGGGTAACCATAACCATTACGGACAAAAGGCAAAAAGATGAGAAGGGCGAATATGTGAGTGAAACCTTCTTTTCCAATGAAGGGCTCAAGGAATTTGTTAAGTTCCTGGACGGAACTCGGGAATCATTGATTCAGAACGTGATTTCCATGGAAGGGGAAAAGAACAATATTCCCGTGGAAGTGGCCATGATCTACAATACAAGTTATACAGAAAACCTGCATTCCTATGTAAATAATATCAATACCCATGAAGGAGGTACCCATTTATCCGGATTTAGAAGGGGGTTGACCAGTACCTTGAAAAAGTATGCGGATGCTTCCGGTATGTTGGACAAGCTGAAGTTTGAAATCCAGGGAGACGATTTCCGGGAAGGTTTAACGGCCATTGTATCCGTAAAGGTGGCGGAACCCCAGTTTGAAGGTCAGACCAAGACCAAATTGGGTAATCGAGAGGTTTCCTCGGCAGTGAGTCAGGCAGTTTCCGAAATGTTGACGAATTACTTGGAAGAACATCCGGACGACGCCAAGGTGATCGTCCAAAAAGTAATTTTAGCGGCCCAGGCCAGACATGCGGCCACAAAGGCCCGTGAAATGGTGCAACGAAAAACTGTTATGAGCATCGGAGGCCTGCCAGGTAAACTATCGGATTGCTCGGAACAAGACCCTACGCAATGTGAAGTGTTCTTGGTAGAGGGTGACTCTGCAGGGGGGACGGCCAAGCAGGGCCGTGACCGAAATTTTCAAGCAATTTTACCACTACGAGGTAAGATTTTGAACGTAGAAAAGGCCATGCAGCATAAAGTGTTTGAAAATGAAGAAATAAAGAACATATACACGGCACTTGGCGTAACCATTGGAACCGAGGAAGATAGTAAGGCTTTGAACCTTGAGAAGTTGAGGTACCATAAGGTGGTCATCATGTGTGATGCCGATGTGGACGGTAGCCATATTGAAACACTTATCCTGACCTTTTTCTTCCGTTATATGCGCGAACTGATAGAAAACGGACATGTATATATTGCTACACCGCCCCTGTATTTGGTGAAAAAAGGGCAGAAAAAGAAATATGCATGGACAGACAAGGAACGGGATGAAATTGCGGACAGTTACAGTGGAGGAGTGAGCATTCAGCGTTATAAAGGTCTTGGGGAAATGAATGCCGAGCAATTATGGGATACCACCATGAACCCCGAGTTTAGGACTTTAAGGCAGATTACCATTGAAAATGCGACTGAAACAGATCGTGTGTTCTCCATGCTCATGGGAGATGAGGTTCCGCCAAGAAGGGAGTTCATTGAGAAAAATGCGGTTTATGCGAACATTGATACCTAATAATTGATACTTATACAACAAAAACCTGCACCTTTCGTGCAGGTTTTTTAGTTTAGGCCCCTTAATATATAAACCTAAACTTATTTTATCAATTATGAAATTAAAACTATTTGCACTGTTTTTTGTTACGATGTCCATGTGTTTTGCACAGGAAGATTTAAAAGAACGGGAAAAACAAGCAGCTTTTGATCCTGCTTATACCTCATTTTCACGAAAAAAACCTGCTTACGTGACCCTGAAAGATGGTACTAAAATTGAAGCGGATATAAAAGGTGTTACATATAAGAAGGGTCAGATTACAGGTCTGAAACTTATTCAGGAAGGTAAGAAAATAGAAATATCGGCTGCCGATATAGCCAATTTGTATATGGCGCCATCAGGTTTGGATAAACTGTCCAAGCAGAGCAATTATTTTTCAGATGCCACTAAATGGGGCAAAACGGATGCATCCAAACATTTGAATAAAGGTTATACAATGTACACCAATCAAAAGGTGTCCCTTAAAAATAAGAAGGACGAGGCCGAATATTTGATGCAAGTGGTAAATCCAAAATTTAGTCGGGTAATTCAGGTATTCTCCGATCCTTTTGCTAAAGAGACCTCTGGTATTGGAGTCGGCTCCTTGAAGCTTGCGGGAGGTATAGCAAAATCTTATTATATCAAAAAAGGGGATGAAAAAGTACTTTGGTTGAGCAAGAAAGACTTTGATGATTATTTTGCTTCTTTGTTCATGGACAATAATAAATTTAAGGCCAAATACGCCGATCACAAATTCAAGTGGAGTCTATTAGGGGTATATGTTTTGGATTATACCGAATTTTCCATGGAAGATTTGAAGAATTCCAAATAATTTTCTTGATCTAAAATCAATAATCGCAATGTTCATATCAAGAATATTGTTATACACAACAAAAACCTGTACCCTTCGTGCAGGTTTTTTAGTTTTAACCCGAATCATGAAATAGAACTTTGTAATGCGGGTCGGAAGTGCTTCAAATATTTAAGAAAAACTCCATTTAAGCAGGTTCGACCCGACTTGATCGTTTAAATAAATCACGGATAAAAATTAAAAAAATGAAAAGAATATATACGGGTATTTTTTTACTTAGCTTTTCTCTGGCGATTGCCCAGACAGATGCGGATTTCAATGATATTTTTGCCGCAGGAGTGGGAGATGCGGAACAATTTGCCAACGATTATCTTTCGCCGTTATCCGAAAGTGCCATTTATAGTTTTTCCACGGGATGGTACAATACGGCAGATGCAAAACCTTTGGGCGGATTTGAAATTTCGTTGATCGGAAACATAACCGGTTTTAAGAACAAGGAAGACAAAAAAACCTTTGTATTGGATCCGAACGATTATCAAAATATTGATTTTGTTGATAATCCCGGAACGGCCAGGTCCGTTTCTTCGGCATTGGGGGATTTAAACGGGATAAATGTTTTTGTTTCCGATGAAAGTGGACTTTTACGGGAAGAGTTTAGATTGCCATCGGGACTGTCCGGAGAAGGAATCGACTTTTTTCCGTCCGGATATGTGCAAGCTAGTGTGGGATTGATAAAGGGAACTGAAATCAAGGCACGTTTCCTGCCAAAAATAACCTATGAAGATGCCTCCGTCGGCCTAATTGGTTTTGGCCTGCAGCATGACTTTACAAAATTGTTGCCTGCGGACAAGGTGCTTCCCGTTGCCATTTCGGCCGTAATAGGGTATACCAGGCTTTCTGCGGACTATAACTTTACCGGAACAAGTCGTATAGAGGGTGAAAATCAAAGATTGGATGTAAATATCGGAACATGGGCATTTAATGCCGTGGTATCCACAAGATTGCCGGTTGTCAACTTTTATGGGGGAGTCGGTTATATAACTGGAAAATCCGATATAGACGTGCTGGGTACATATAGGGTAACAAGCGGGCCCCTTGCCTCCGAGACCTATACCGATCCATTTTCCATTACCAAAAAAGCCAATGGGATTGTCGGTACCCTTGGTGCTAAGCTTAAATTAGGATTCTTTAGGCTCAATGCGGATTATAATCTGGGTGAATTTAATACATTGACCTTTGGGATGAATTTCGGATTTAGATAACGTACATTAAAATTCCCATTCGGGGATCCAGTTAAAGGTTAAGATCCTGCTTCCGATAGCTATCGGGAAGTTGCTCTGGGCCCCCTATAAATTATTGTAAAGGACATATAGAGCGAGGAACGGGTGACGGGAAATGGATTCCTCTTCGTGCCCGTTCGGAATGACAGACTATGCTTAAAAGGAATTTAAACTTTTACATATGGATTTAGTTGAAACAGAAAGACATTGGGTTTCCGATAAAATAAAGAGCCTGCCCAGATTGCTCCGGACAGACTCTTCCCATGGCCCTATTAAAAATTGTTTATTCCTTAATGGCGAGCATGTTACCGTCAACTTTTTGTAACAGTTCACCATTCTCGGTTTTCTCTATGGTAAAAATATCATCGGATTTGTCCTCTAAGCCTCTATATTCCACAGTATATGTGCCGTCTTCTTGAGACCATTTAAAATCGGTCTTTACTATAATTTCGTTTCCGTTCAACTCATGGTACCTGCCCAAATAAACATCGTTGAAGATCCATTCTTTCCGTAAGGTGGTTTTTGCGGTATTGCTTTCTGAAACGGTTTTTGTCTCGGACCATATACCGATAATAGGGTCGTCATTCTGCTCTATCCTGGAACAGTTTGCAGAGAAAATAATGGCAATGATCGCCATTAAAGAGAGGAACTTCTTCATAGTCGTAAGTAGGTTTTTGGATTTGGGTATCCAAGGCTTATAACGGTGACATGTATTTTGATAGTATTAAAATTCGATGTATGGTCGTTATTTTTATATTTCTTCGTTGAACGGTCGTTTTTTTTAACTTGATTAACCGTTTATCGATATTTTTTCTTGTCTTTTTCGACATATAAATCAATCGTTCGATCCCATTTTTCGTCAATTAATACTTAATTTTGAAATGTTAAAAAGTTTACGCGAATCAGGATCTGATCGTCCTTTGGATAATTAATAAACAAAAAGTTAAAAATGAAAGTTACAATAGTAGGAGCAGGTGCTGTAGGCGCAAGTTGTGCAGAATACATCGCCATGAAGGATTTTACATCGGAAGTCGTTATTTTGGATATCAAAGAGGGCTATGCGGAAGGCAAGGCAATGGATTTGATGCAAACGGCATCTTTAAACGATTTTGATACAAAAATTACGGGCAGTACCAATGATTATGCTAAAACGGCCAATAGCGATATTGCCGTTATTACTTCGGGCATACCAAGAAAACCGGGAATGACTAGGGAGGAGCTTATTGGGATCAATGCGGGAATCGTAAAAACGGTTTCAAGCAATTTAATCGAACACTCGCCCAATGTTATTCTAATTGTGGTGAGCAATCCTATGGATACGATGACTTATTTGGTGCATAAGACTACAGATTTACCAAAAAACAGGATTATTGGAATGGGCGGTGCCTTGGACAGTGCACGTTTTAAATATAGATTAGCAGAGGCTTTGGAATCACCTATTTCAGATGTTGACGGTATGGTGATTGGAGGACATAGTGATACGGGTATGGTACCTTTAACATCTCACGCAACAAGAAATAGTATCAAGGTTTCCGAGTTTTTAAGCGATGAAAGGTTGCAACAGGTAGCCGACGATACCAAAGTAGGAGGCGCCACACTTACCAAACTATTGGGCACAAGCGCATGGTATGCCCCGGGAGCTGCGGTTTCGGCCCTAGTACAGGCAATTGCCTGCGATCAGAAAAAAATGTTCCCATGCTCCACCTTTTTGGAAGGGGAATACGATTTGGAGGATATCTGTATCGGGGTTCCCGTAATTTTAGGGAAAAATGGAATTGAGCGTATTGTTGATGTGCCCCTTAGCGCGGCCGAAAAAAATAAAATGCAGGAAAGTGCCGCAGGGGTGACCAAGACCAATGGTCTATTAAACCTATAAAGCAGTCATTTCATAATCAAATAGTAATGACCATTCGGATCAATGAACTTCAATTACCGGATGGTCTACTTTTTATGAGTATTAGAACATCGTTGTTTTTTTGGTTGAAACGAAAATCGAAGATTTTATCTTTTTATTGAAATTAATTTTGATTGGTATAGGAAAACTACGAAAGGGAAAAAGATGAGATAGGACAAAAAAGACCTGTTTTTTGACCAATTAAAAAAGTTTAAACGAGTTCATATCCTAAATAATTGCCAAATCTAGGGGTAAATCATATATTTGCTCGCTGTTGTAAAAAGCATTCACAAAATTCACATAACCAATGCAAAATAAAGGACTTATAAAGCTTTTCGCTTTATTATTCGGGTTAGTTAGTATCTATCAGCTATCCTATACTTTTATCACAAGTAAAGTTGAAAAGGAGGCGCAAGTGTTCGCCGCGAGTCGTATTTTAGATACGGAAACCGATTATGTTTCTAAAAGGGAAACGCTGGAAACGAGCTATTTAGATTCCATTGGCAGTAACCCGATTTTGGGATTTACCAACTATGACGAGGCGAAGAAAAAAGAACTGAACAAGGGATTGGACCTTAAAGGTGGAATCAATGTAACGCTCCAAGTTTCTGTAAAAGATATCCTTAAAGGGCTTGCAGATAACACAAAGAACCCAATTTTTAATAAGGCATTGGCGGATGCAGATGTTGCATCCAAAAATGATGATGCTACGTATTTAGAGTTGTTTTTTGATGCTTTTGACAATATTAAGGGAGATGCCAAATTGGCTTCACCAGATATTTTTGCAAACAAAGGGTTGAGCGATGAGGTTAATTTTCAAATGTCCGATGATGAGATAAAACCAATTA
Source organism: Maribacter spongiae (assembly GCF_047345125.1). NCBI lineage: Bacteria > Pseudomonadati > Bacteroidota > Flavobacteriia > Flavobacteriales > Flavobacteriaceae > Maribacter > Maribacter spongiae. The sequence continues at coordinate 12,634 of NZ_JBLFEQ010000005.1, forward strand.
TTAGGAGGAAGATCGATGAATCAGTTGTCTCTGCAATTGGGGTACTGCGTGAACGTATCGATGGTTTTGGGGTGACGCAGCCCTATATTCAACGTGAAGGAAAATCAGCACGTATTTTGGTAGAGCTTCCAGGTGCTAGAGATATTGCCAGGGCCCAGGATCTTTTATCCAGTACGGCACAATTGGAGTTTTGGGAGACCTATAAACAAAGCAACCCAAGCTTTAGCACTTTTATGATCCAAGCGAATGAAAGATTAAAGGATATTGTAGGGATAGATGAGCCGGAACCTGTAAAGGAAGAATCGGAATTGGATTCTTTATTATCCGATGTTTCAGCCGATTCTCTGGATTTGGCGACTCAGGTAAATCCGTTGTTTGAATTATTGGTTCCTGCAAATCCTGGATCCAATGCCATGTTTCGTGCCGCTATAAAAGATACGGCCAAAATAGGGGCGTATTTAAGGATGCCGGAAATAAGAAGGTTGTTGCCTGCGGATATTCAATTTACAAAATTTGTATGGGAAAGGCCTGCGACCGAAGACACGGAAATTATCGATTTGTATGCCTTAAAATCCAACAGGGAGGGAACTCCAAGGATAAGTGGTGATGTAGTTAGCGATGCCCGTGCCGATTTTGATCAGTTTAGCAAACCTGCAGTTTCCATGACCATGAATACTAGGGGGGCTAAAGAATGGGAAAAACTGACTGGTGATGCCTATACAAACCAGACAGGTATTGCCATTGTTTTGGACAATAAAGTATATACGGCTCCAGGTGTATCTAGTGGCCCTATTTCTGGTGGGCGTTCAGAAATCACTGGAAACTTTACAGTAAATGAGACTAAAGATATTTCTAATGTGTTACGGGCAGGTAAATTACCTGCAAAAGCAGAAATCATTCAATCAGAGATTGTGGGCCCTTCATTAGGTCAAGAGGCTATAGATAGTGGGTTTATGTCCTTCATGATCGCTATGGCTATCGTATTGCTATGGATGATTTTCTATTATGGTAAAGCCGGTGCATTTGCAGATGTAGCTTTATTGTTGAACATTCTTTTGATATTTGGGGTATTGACCAGTTTAAATGCTGTTCTTACGTTACCTGGTATTGCCGGTATCGTTTTGACCATAGGTATGTCCGTAGATGCGAACGTACTTATATTTGAACGCATCAAAGAAGAATTGGCCAAGGGCAAGGGCAAGGGCCAAGCGGTTGCCGATGGTTTTGGTAATGCACTTTCTTCTATTTTGGATGCGAATATAACAACGGGTTTAACGGCAATTATCCTATTTGTTTTTGGTTCGGGACCTATTAAAGGTTTTGCCACTACCTTATTGATAGGTATCCTTACCTCTTTATTCACGGCTATTTTTATTACCAGGTTGTTGGTAGATTGGTACATAGGTGGTAAAGGAAGAAAACTGGATTTTACTACGAACGCTACAAAAGGGCTGTTCAGGAACTTGAATATCGATTTCTTGATCAAGAGAAAAATTGCTTATATCGTTTCCGGTATTTTGGTCACCGTTGGATTGTTTTCCCTGTTTTTTGGAGCAGGACTACAACAGGGTGTGGATTTTGTAGGAGGACGTTCCTATACCGTTCGTTTTGAACAACAGGTGAACCCTTCCGAGATAGCATCGGAATTGAATACCGTTTTTGGTAGTGGTACCAATGTCAAGACCTATGGAGAGTCTAACCAGATCAAGATTACAACGCCTTACAAGGTAGATGTTGAGGGTATAGAAGTAGATAACGAGATTCAGGATAAATTATATACTTCGCTTCAGAAGTACTTACCGGATGGAACGGGCAAAGCGGATTTTATTGTCGGGAGCAATGATAGGTCCATTGGAATATTACAGTCCGTTAAAGTAGGTCCTACCATTGCGGATGATATTAAGAACAATGCTTTCTGGGCGATATTGGGATCGTTGGCCGTGGTTTTCCTTTACATCTTGTTGCGTTTCCGTAGATGGCAGTTTTCACTAGGTGCCGTTGTGGCGGTTTTTCATGATGTATTGATCGTATTGGGCGTATTCTCCATACTTGGAAAAATAATGCCGTTTAATATGGAAATAGACCAGGCATTTATTGCGGCTATCCTAACGGTTATCGGATACTCCTTGAACGATACCGTGGTCGTATTTGACCGTATTCGGGAAATTATCGGGGAACGTGGATGGAAAGCCGGGGATAACATCAATGCGGCTATCAACAGTACTTTAGGGAGAACTTTGAATACTTCTTTGACAACCTTGGTCGTGCTTTTGGCCATCTTTGTATTCGGAGGAGAGTCCTTAAGAGGGTTTATGTTCGCAATGATCGTAGGTGTCATTATAGGTACATATTCATCTGTTTTTATTGCAACCCCTATCATGTATGATGCATTGAGCAAAAAAATTACCTCAGGTAAAAAATAAACTAAGCTAACTTAAACTAGAAAGTCGCTATCCTTTTGGGATAGCGATTTTTTTATGCCCCCTTTGCACAGCCTGTGGAGCCATTCGGGCTCATGTTTAATTGGAAAACCTTTTTAGGGTGCAATCCGGGTTCGGAACGGTGGGAAACAAAAATAATCGCAGTTTGGGTTTCTGTGGAAATTTTATTGACCAGTGTAACTAAAAGTTGTGCCGAGGCATCATCCATTCCGGCGGTAGGTTCATCTAAAATGAGTAAGGGAGGGTGCTTTACCATGGCACGTGCGGTCATGACCAAACGTTGTTGTCCTGTGGTCAAATCTACGAAAAGCGTGTTTTTTTGTTCGGAAAATCCCAGGAGGGCAAGCCATTTTTGGACAATGCGTTGTTGTGCTTCGGTGGGTCTGGTGTAGAGTCCTATAGAATCCGTAAGGCCGGAAATAAGCATGTTCTCTACTGTATGCCTTCCGGTAAACGTATCCGTCATTGCCGGAGAATAATATCCAATCTTTTCCTTGATGTCCCAAACACTTTCACCACTTCCCTTTTTTTGTCCGAACAGATAGATTTCCTGTCCAAAGGCCTTAGGGTTATCCCCGGTTATCATAGCGAGAATGGTTGTTTTTCCAGAACCATTTTTCCCGATAAGTTGCCAGAATTCGCCAGTATTTATTGTCCAGTCGATATGTTGTAGAATTGGTTTTGCACCGTAGGAGATGGACACATTTTTAAAATGGACCAATGTTTTGTTTTTGTACCGGACCTTTTCCAAAGGTGCTGGAATGCTCCCCGAGAAATGTATTTTGGATTTCCCTAAACCAGTTTCCTTATTGTTCTCTAAAACAATGAACGTATCATTTATGAGCTGCCCGTAATTGGAGATAAAGGGAAGTGCATCTGTTTTGCGGCTCACTATCTGGATGTAGGTAATATTCTTGGATTCGGCCTTAAGTAACTTTTTAAGTGCCGACTGGGAATCAGTATCCAAATTATCAAAGGGATTATCCAGAATAATATAATCCGGCCCGGAACTGAATATGTGTTTTAATAAAACTTTTTTTCGTTCTCCGCTGGACATGCTTCGTAAAGATTGTTGGGTTCCCTGTATTATTTTGTGCTCATGCCTATCTTCTTCGTCCATTAACTTCTCTAACGTTAGCTTAGAAAATAAAGCACCTTGTTTTTTATGGAGAAATTTAAAGGTATCCGAGCCATTACGTTTTAAAAATGACTTAATAAAAGAAGTGGTATTGGAATGGTTATCAATGAATATGGCCCAATGCTTTTTCATGATGCATCTATTCTAAAAATATGTATGGGATTTTCCTTGTATATCGTAGTTTTCTCCAAATGCATTCCGTTGTTGTGGGCGACTTTTAATAATAATCTTGTAATCAGCTTATTTTCTAGAGAATATTTGTTCACTACCCTATTACCGACACCCCAGAATGTCCTGAAGGGGGGTGGTTAATCGATTTTTTTATATTCCACCGTATCGCCAATTGCTAAAGACCACTTTTGGACTAAGCCGGAGTTGACCTCTAGAACATATTTTACGGGAACCTTGGAGGAAAGCCCTTCCTCATTGAACGGTTCCGCATTTTCCTGGAAACTGGCTATTTTTTGTTGGTCGTCTATAAAGATGATATCCAATGGAAATTCCGTATTCTTCATATAAAAAGAGTGCATGGCCACATCTGGAAAAATAAAGAGCATTCCCTGATCGGTTTCCATACCCTTGCGGTACATAAGCCCGGTCTCTGTCTCATAATCGGTCTGGGCAATTTCTATATCTAATGTAATAACTATTGAATCGGTTTCCGCCTTTTTGATTGTTAGAGAACCTTCTTTGGTGAAACCAATGGGTTCTGTTTTGATAATTTTTTTGGTTTCCTCTTTACAAGATTGGGAGACAAGGCCCCAAATGCACAAAAGAACGATAATCTTAAATACCTTCATCTCTTAGGTTTTATTGAATACCGCTTACTGTTTTTTACTGTTCGTTGGCCTTAACATAAAGTATAGGCCAATGAGGATAAATGGAATACTCAACCATTGACCGGTAGATAATAATCCGAGCGATTCCTCAAATCCGCCCTGGCTTTTCTTTACGAATTCCACAAAGAAACGGATGGTCCATAGTAAAATAAGAAACAACCCGAAGAGGTATCCCAACTTATCCTTTTTATCGGTTTTCCAGTATAGGTAATAGAGCAGTATAAAAACAAAGATATAACAGACCCCCTCATACAATTGTGCGGGATGTCTATAGGGAATCTCGGCCAGATATTGGGAGAATTCCGCCTTGTTTTCAATAGCGTCATAAGCGGCGTTCAGTGTTTTTTCCTTAGTGACCCCCAGGGCCTTGGAAGGATGAAGATCATCTGAATCCCGAATAAATTTTGTTGCAAAGATAAAAGATTCGTCTACTTTTTTGCCATTGATTTCCGAATTGAAAAAATTGCCCAAGCGTACACAAAAAGCGCCTATGGCAAAAGGAACGACCATCCGGTCCAAGATCCATAATAATTTGAACTCCGGAAATTTTCGGGTATAGAGGTACATGCCCGTGATTACGCCAAGGGTCGCTCCATGACTGGCCAAACCGGTAAATCCGGTAAACTCATATCCGTTTATCAATCCAAAAAGCAGACTGCCCGTACTACTCTCTTTAATAGGCAACAAAATCTCCATTAAATGATCTTGATAATAGGCCCAATCATAAAAGAAAACATGTCCCAAGCGTGCTCCCAACATAGTACCCAAAACCGTGTAAATGAAAAGGGAATCCAACTGTTCGATCGATTTTTTCTCGTTGTCAAAAATTCGTTTCATGATATACCACCCCAAGGCAAAAGCAACGATCCAAAGAAGGTTATAATATTTAATCTGTATAAACCCAATATTAAAAAGTGTTTCATTGGGATTCCATGTTATGCCTAAGAAGTACATATATTAAATTTTTGAAGGGCTAAGATAGGAATTAGTAGTGAGTATGTCGTAAACGGTAAATAGTATTTGCCAGGGCTATAGAGTTTCTTGATCTTAAAGTTTGTTTATGGATTATGTGCTGTAAATGATTATCTATGGATACCGCATTTCGTCATTTTTTATTACAATAAGGTTTGCATATGGCATTTATACCCGATCTAGGGATTATGGAATGGGATCATACCCTTTGCCGCCCCAGGGGTTGCAGCTAAAAATACGTTTTATGGCCAGCCATCCACCCTTAAAAAGTCCGTGTTTTTTTAAGGCTTCCAAGGTGTATTGAGAACAGGTAGGGGAATAACGACAACTTGCGGGGGTATAAGGGGAAATGGCCAATTGATAGAACCTGACCAAAAGAACAAAAGGTGCTATCAATATTTTTTTCATTGCCTCCCTATTTTTGTTTTAGGCCCCGATAGCACGTTACCTCGTAAAAGAGTGACTATAGGTTAGGAAACACTAAACGTGGTTCCTTCTTTCCCGTCTTTCAATTGAATACCCAATTCGGCCAATTGGTCCCTGATTTTGTCCGAAGTGGCAAAATCCTTGTTCTCCCTTGCTTCTTTGCGCAATTGGATCAAAAGTTCTACAACGCCACTTAGTTTTTCGGTATCCGCATCCGTTCCGGTCCTATTTTCCAGTCCAAGAACATCAAAGACAAAATTTTGAAGGGTTCCTTTCAAAAGATCTTTGTCCGCTGAGGTAATGGTCTCTTTGCCTTCCTTGATCAGATTAATATGCTTAATGCCTTCAAATAGATTGGCGATCAATATCGGTGTATTAAAGTCGTCGTTCATGGCATTATAGCAGGATCGTTTCCATTGCTTTACATCAAAATCGGTGTCATCACCTACCGGAAGGCTATCCAAATGCCCAATGCCCTCCATTAATTTATTGAATCCCTTTTCAGAGGCAAGGAGCGCATCATTGCTTATATCCAGAATACTGGTGTAATGGGCCTGCATCATAAAGAAACGTACCATCGAAGGCGAAAATGCCTTGCTCAGAATGTTGTTTTCCCCGGAGAAAATTTCTCCCGGAAGAATACTGTTTCCGGTAGATTTGGCCATTTTCTTTCCATTAAGGGTAAGCATATTGGCGTGTAACCAATATTTTACGGGCGATTTTCCGTTGCTTGCCTCGGCCTGGGCAATTTCACATTCATGGTGTGGAAACTTTAAGTCCATTCCACCCCCGTGAATATCAAAGGTCTTACCCAAATATTTGGTGCTCATGGCCGTGCATTCCAAATGCCAACCGGGAAAACCATCTCCCCAGGGGGAGGGCCAGCGCATGATATGCTGGGGTTCCGCTCTTTTCCAAAGGGCAAAATCCTGAGGGCTTTTCTTTTCGTCCTGAGCGGTAAGTTCGCGTGTATTGGCAATCATGTCTTCCAGCTTTCTGCCGCTTAACTTGCCATATTCGTTGGATTCATTGAATTTAACAACATCAAAATAAACGGAACCGTTCATTTCGTAGGCATATCCTTTTTGAAGAATATCCTTGATGATTTCTATTTGCTCAATAATATGCCCTGTAGCGGTTGGTTCTATACTTGGTGGAAGAAAGTTGAATTTCTCCAAAATAGTATGAAAATCGACCGTGTACCGTTGCACCACTTCCATAGGTTCCAACTGTTCCAACCGGGCCTTTTTGGTTATTTTATCTTCCCCGTCTTCCGCATCGTCCACTAAATGACCGGCATCCGTAATATTCCTGACGTACCTTACCTTATACCCCAGATGCTTAAAATACCGAAAGATCATATCAAAAGACATGAACGTACGGCAATTGCCCAAATGTACGTTGCTATAGACCGTTGGTCCGCAGACGTACATCCCTATATGGCCGGGGTTTATCGGGGTAAATATTTCTTTCTTGCCACTAAGGGAGTTGTAAACTTTTATGGTTTGACGGTCATATAGATGCATGCAGGCAAATAAGGTTTAAAAATTGGTATCCAGATTAAGGTAGTCTAAAAATTCCCTGCGCACGGCTTCTTCCTTGAATTTGCCTCCATATTCGGCGGTTACTGTACTGCTATCGATATCGCGGATGCCCCTGGAATTTACGCAAAGATGCTTTGCATCTATAACACAGGCAACATCTTCCGTTCCCAAGACTTGTTGAAGCTCCCTAACAACTTGAATGTTAAGTCTTTCCTGTACCTGTGGCCTTTTCGCATAATAATCCACGATACGGTTCATTTTAGAAAGCCCTACTACGGTTCCATTGGAAATATAAGCTACATGGGCCTTTCCTACAATGGGCAAAAGGTGGTGTTCACAGGTAGAATAGAGCGTAATATTCTTTTCAACGAGCATCTCGCCATATTTATACTTGTTCTTGAAAGTAGAGGATTTAGGTTTTCTATCCGGGTGTAGTCCTCCAAAGATTTCGTTCACGAACATTTTAGCCACTCTGTTCGGAGTTCCTTTTAAGCTGTCATCTTCCAGGTCAAGACCTAAGGTGAGCATAATTTCCCTAACATTGTCCTTGATCCTGTCGATCTTGTCCTCATCGTTCAGAACAAAGGCATCTTCTCTTAAAGGGGTCTCTTCAGAAGATGAGAAATGATCGTTTCCCAACTGTTCAAAGTGTTCTTCCAATGTACCTTCAATTTTCATTTCAATATGACTTTAACAAGCTCCAAAGATATACAATATATGCCACTTTATACCATTTTATGGGCATTACACAACATAAATTAGTGTTAAGGACGGCCTTGGGGTATTTTTAACTTTCCAAATCTATGACCCTTTATGACACGTTTTTGTGTTGTTCTTTTAGTAAGTTTTTTACTTGGGATGCCTTCTCTTGCAGGACAGGTATTTCCTGATTGTTCCAATGCTGTTCCTATTTGTAGCAATACGCCTATAAATGGCGGTACCAATGGTATGGGAACGGACGATTTTAACGGATCGTCAGCTTCCGGATGCTTGGGCTTGTCTTCTAGTACAATTGAATCCAACTCTGCCTGGTATCATTTTAGGACTTCGGAAAGTGGACAGTTGGGGTTCAATATTGGATTTGATGCTTCGGAAGATTGGGATTTTGCCTTATATAGAACAGATGATTGTAATAATCTTGGGGAACCGGTACGGTGCAATTATTTTGATAATTCGGACAATAATATATATATCGGTGTAGGTGAAGATCCAACGGGAGCCGATAATTTTCAATACGATGATTGGCTACAGGTAGATGCGGGACAGGATTTTTATCTGCTCATAAATAATTTTAGCACTACCAATTCCGGTTTTTCCATTCAGTTTACAGGGAATATTTTTACGGATTTTTCAGGTACGGCCTTGGATTGCTCCATCATTAATAATTTATTGGGACCTCCAATAGCGGCCTGTGAAAACGATGCCATTGTTTTGGATGCTTCCACTGTGGGCGCTTCAACCTATGAATGGTATCTGGATTTGGGTATGGGTTATAATCGTATACCTGCCGAAAATGGACCAACGTTGAGTGTAGCGGTTTCCGCAATGTATCGGGTAGTGGTGGTCATGTCTTCTGGACAAAACCTTATTAGTGAGACCCAAGTAGCTTTTTCCCCTTCTCCGATTACGGAACCTTTAATAGATGAACTTGTTTGCTTGGATGGTACTACCTTGGACCTGTCGCAAAAAGATAACGAAGCCCTGGGGGGGCAAAGTCCGAATGAATTTCGGGTGAGCTACTACCTGTCCATGATCGATGCCATTGGCGGCGTAAATGCATTACCTAGCAATTTTGAGCCTACTATGGTATCTCAAACCATTTTTGTTAGGACCACTTCTATCGAAAATCCCCATTGTTATGACGTCTCAGAAACTTTTGAAATTAATGGCGTAGAACTTCCGAACCTTGGTTTCCCGACTTCCGTTTTTATTTGTGAGGATTCACAAGTTGTTACAATAGGTCAACCGATACAGGAGCCCAATTATACTTATTTATGGGATTCTGGGGAAACATCTTCGGAAATAACGGTCGATCAGGAAGGGACATATACTTTATCGGTTACAAATGTCCAGGGAACGATAAGTTGTGTATCGGTAAGGTCCGTGACCGTTGTTTTTTCCAGACCACCTATTATAGCAGATGTAGATATTGAATATGTGGATGACGATAATACGGTTACTGTCATGGTTCGGGAAGAAGGTGATTTTGAATATCAAGTAGATGGGGAAACACCTCAAAAATCCAATATTTTCACCGATCTGTTTCCGGGAATCCATACCGTGACCGTAACGGATATAAATGGTTGTGGGGTCGATACCGAAGAAATAGTAATACTGGGGTTCCCTAAATTTTTTACACCGAATGGAGATAATACCAATGATAGTTGGCATATTCCGGGAATTTCTGTTTTGGAAAACCCTGTCATAAGCATTTATGACAAATTTGGTAAATTAATAGCGCAACTGAATGAGAATTCCTCCGGTTGGAACGGTACATTCAATGGAATAATGTTACCGGAAGCTGATTATTGGTTTAAGTTAAGTTATACGGGTTCTGAAGGTCAAACCATCATGGCCAAATACATTGATAATCATTTCAGTCTTAAGCGTTAAGGATAGGCTGAGGGGTTTCAATACTGCATTTCATCGATTAACGGCCGAAAAAACCGATATAGGATACTAAAATGCCCTGAAGCAAGTTATTATATACGTTAAAGTATATTCATAGCCCCACATTTTATGCGAACTTTCCTTTGTATAGTCCTTTGTTTGTTCCTATATGTTCAGGAAACAAAGGCCCAAAACTCCCCGGATTGTAGAACAGCCATACCCGTGTGTGCGGATCAACCTATTATGGGGCTTGCAGACGGTAGCGGTGATATAGATGATTTTGATCCCAATGTCATTACCCGATCGGGATGTTTGGAAAAAGGAAGCGTTAGTTCCGCCAATATAGAGAACAATACCTCATGGTACGTATTTAGGGCCGGAACAGGCGGTCAGGTAGGTTTTGATATAGAATCGCTTCCTACCAATGGTGGTGCGGGAGTTCCCACGGCAGAGTGGGATTTTGCCGTTTATGGTCCGGATGTGGATTGTGGCGATATCAGTAATGGTGCGGCAGAACCGATCCGATGTAATTATGAGGTGAACAATACCCGTTTTACGGGGGTAGGGGTGAACCCGGAAAACGGACAGGCAGGAGCTCCTTTTTTAGTGGGTAGCCAAAACACTTATGATGAATGGTTGGATGTGCAACCCGGCCAAATTTACTATATACTCATAAATAATTTCAATACTAATTTTAACGGCGATCCGGAACCCTATATGTTGACTTTTACAGGGAATTCTGTACAGGCGGATCAAAATAACGCTTTGGACTGTACATTGCGGGATGAATTTCTTGGTCTGGATATTACGGCCTGTGAAGGTGACCCGGATATTACCTTAAGTGCCTTGAATTCACCGGCAGGTCCGGATATTGCCAGTGTGGAATGGACCGTTGATTATGAAGATGACGGCACAATAGACGCTATCTTACCGGGTTCAGGTACATTAGGGGCCGAACTGATTGTTTCCAGCCCTAATTCTGGCAGATATTTTGCCACTATAACCACTATTTCGGGAACACCGCCCACGGTTGCGGATGTCGGGGGGATTTTGATTACTTTTTACGGAATCCCGCAATTGGACCCGGCAAATCCCGTAGAAATTTTGGACACGAATTTATCCATAGACCCAGATCAAAATGATATTCGTTTTAACGTATTGGGCAATGGTGATTATGAGTATGCGATCAATGGGGGCGAGTTTCAGGATGACCCCGTGTTCTTGGATGTTCCACCTGGCATCAATACAGTCGTCATAAACGATAAAAATGGTTGTGGAACTACGGAGCCTATCGAGTTTTTGGTAGTTGGTTATCCTAAGTTCTTTACCCCGAATGCGGACGGAATAAATGATTCTTGGAATATAAAGGGAATTGAAACATTGACCGATCCCGTAGTCTTTATTTTTGACCGTTACGGTAAATTATTAAAACAATTGGGAGCTATAGGTGGATGGGACGGTACGTATAATGGTAAGCGAATGCCGTCTACGGATTACTGGTTCCGTTTTGAGTATGAAGAGGATGATGTGGGTGTTCTGGTCGCTAAGACAAGAAAAACGCATTTTGCTCTAAAGAGATGATAAAAAAAGCGGCTTTTAGCCGCTTTTTTTATATTATTTCCTATTATCCGGTCTTAGAAGTTCACCGTATAACTAAGTGTGGCATTGGTATTGATCCTATTTACTATGGCCGGAGTGGTAAGCCCGGTATCAAATAAACTTTCGTTTACGTCCTGCTCGGTTCTGCTAATGGCCAGATCCAATCGGCCGCTCCCAAAATTATACCCTATTCCGGTCGAATAACCCGTAAGATCATCAATGGTATTTCCATTTGCATAAGGGCTTTGTTCAAATCTATATCCTCCCCTAAGGCTAAATTGTTTAATTCTATATTCCCCACCGAGCCTAAAGGTGGAAACGGCTCCAAGCTCATTGGAAATCTGTGTGTTTACAGATTGAAAACCAACATCATTGGTAGGCCTTAGTTCCGCTTGGGAGAAATCTTGATACCCATAATCAAAGCTCAATAATCCATTTTTACCAAAGACCACGGCCAAACTACCGTTCAATTTACTTGGGATTTTGATGGTGTACGCTTCAAAGAGATTAACAATATTAAAATTGATGAATCCAATGCTGTCATCGGCCAATTCCGAGTTGATTCGCTGTGAAAAATCATCGGTTAACCGATACCAGGTCGGTGATTGATAACTTCCCCCTAAACGAACATATTCATTAAGTTTCGCAATTGCCCCTAAGCTAAAGGAAAAGGCGTTGCCTTCCGTATGTAATAGATTGTCAAAAGTGGTATTCTGAATTTCGGAATTCGAATCATAACCGTTTTCGTTGAACAAGTCTAGCCTGTCATATAAAATCGTATGGAAATTTAGAGATGCTCCCAAATAGAGCCTGTTCTTGTATTGTGATGCGGCGTTCAAAGTATATTTTCTGTTATAGCCCGAGGTTCTTCTACGGAACCGTTGATTTACCGTTGTATAGGAAGCATTGCTCACATAATCGGTATTATCATCATCCAAACTTACCGGATCAATAAGCCCACCATAATAACCAAGGAAGGTTTGCTGGTCCCCAAATCCTTGATTGGCACCAATGTCCAAATAAGCATTCTCTAAAAATTCACCGTCTTGTAGGAGAATGGAACCAAAAGGCACCCCCTGGGCAAAACTTAAAAAATAATTATCTATACCTTGATCGCTGTTTCCCGATGCCGAAAATTCATTTTCAAAATTTTTGACGATATCATAATTAAAAGCGAGCGTGAATTTTTTCCAATCGGCATCATTGTCCGTACTTCTAAAAACAAAGGCCCCGCCAATTTGGTTCAGATCGGTATCATTGAGTGTGGTGTTCACCCTGGTTCCAAAATAAGATGCATCATTATCCCTTGAATAATAGGTTCCCGAGATGGTCATCAAACTATTATTGAATACGGCGGAACCTGCCGGATTTATATTGAGGGCGGAAAAATCACCTCCAAGGGCCCCAAAAGCTCCTCCCATGGCCTGGAATCTAGCCGTTCCCTGTAGGTTTTCCGTTCCATATCTAAGAACGTCATTGATGTTTTGTGCACTACCAATAGTGCATAGCAATAGTATTATGAAAGTAAAATACCTTTTCATAGAATCTTTTTTAATTTATGCAAAAATACGAATTGATTATTGGCGTCTTCCACCACTTCTGCCGGAAGAAGATCTGCCCGAGCTGGATCTGGAACCACCACCGGAACTTCTATAACTTCCGGAACTTCTAGAGCTACCGCCCGAGCTTCTGTAGCTTCCACTGCTTCTAGAAGAGCTTCTGCCGGAACCGTATCCACTGCTTCGGGAGCTGCTATTTCCAGAACTGCGATAAGTTGAAGTTCTTTTCGGGGCTACGGTTCTTCTACTGGAGGTAGTTCCCCTTCTATATGTACTGGATCTGGAATTAGATTCGCTATATGCCCTATTGCCTCTGGAAGAGCTATAGGTTCTGGGAACCGCCCTGGTGCTTCTGCTGGTCCTATAGGCCCTATTTTGATCAACACCTACAGTTCTTCTGGTAGGGGTATTGCCGCGATATCTGCTCGAGCTTCTCGCCGTCGAATTTCTTGAAGATGTGTAGCGCGAGTTCGTACTTCTGTATCTTGGTGAATTTCCCCTGGTATTTATATTGGATCTTCCTCTTAAGGAAGTTGCGACAGAACTGTTTCTATTTCTGTTATAATAACCTCTTCTGCTACTGTTATATGCAAAATTTCTACCCCCGTAGCCATAGTGATTGCGACCGTAATAGCCGTATGGTAGCCCCCATCCATAACCATAACCTCCCCAGCCGTAGCCATAATAACCTCCTCGGCCCCAACGGTTCCATCTCCAGGGATTGTTCCAACCCCACCCATAACCATAACCTCCCCAACCATAACCGTAATATCCTCCGAAGCCATAACCTCCGCCCCATAACCAAGGACTGTTCCAGCCCCAACCCCAGTTATTCCAGCCGTTGTCATAGATATTGATGTTAACATTGGTAGCATTATCTCCCCAACCGCCATAACCTTGATAGTCATTGGAATTGTTGTAATAATCCGTAAGCTGATTTTGATTTATACTGTCATTTACGACTGTATTGCTCGCATAAGAATCGATATCCGTAAAAATTTCGTTTTCCAATATTTCATCATATTGATCCGCTTTTTGTCCAAAATAATCGGAATAGGTATTGGATTCCTTGCCTTTTTTTATGTACTGTCCCTGTGCAGGCCTTTTTTCTACGACTCTTGGCGCATCATCGGAATAAATACCGTCATTATCATAATAAGATGCTTGTTGATATGAGCCACAGGAAATGACCAATAGTGGAAGAACGGCCATCGTCATTACATTGCGGATTTTGTTGAGGGGTAGTGCGTATATCATGAGTCTAAAATTAATTGTTGGACATATTAAAAATAACTAGTTTTACCGAATTATTTTTCTACAACAGACACAAGTTTTGTGCCAAACTATGTATAATGGGTAAAAAATTAACTAAGAGAAGTGAGGATTATTCCAAATGGTATAATGAGCTTGTAGTAAAGGCCGATCTGGCCGAAAATTCAGGTGTTAGGGGTTGTATGGTCATAAAACCCTATGGATTCGCTATTTGGGAAAAAATGCAGGCCGGATTGGATAAGATGTTTAAGGAAACCGGTCATGAAAATGCCTATTTTCCTTTATTTATCCCAAAATCGTACTTAAGTAAAGAGGCCAGTCATGTAGAGGGGTTTGCCAAAGAGTGTGCCGTGGTGACCCATTACAGGCTTAAGAATGCCGAAGACGGTAGCGGTATTATCGTAGATCCCGATGCCAAATTAGAGGAAGAATTGATCGTAAGACCTACTTCCGAGACCATTATTTGGGATACATACAGAAAATGGATACAATCTTATCGCGATTTGCCATTATTGATCAATCAATGGGCCAATGTGGTCCGGTGGGAGATGCGTACACGGCTCTTTTTAAGGACGGCGGAATTTTTATGGCAAGAGGGGCATACCGCCCATGCCACCAAAAAAGAGGCCGTTGAAGAGGCGGAACAAATGATGAACGTGTATGCGGAATTTGTTGAGGAACATATGGCCGTGCCCGTAATTAAAGGAGTGAAAACGGCAAGTGAACGGTTTGCCGGAGCAATCGAAACGTATTGTATTGAAGCGTTGATGCAGGATGGAAAAGCATTGCAAGCAGGTACTTCCCATTTTTTAGGACAGAATTTTGCAAAGGCGTTTGATGTAAAGTTTGCCAATAAGGAAGGTAAACAAGAACATGTGTGGGCCACTTCCTGGGGGGTTTCCACAAGATTAATGGGTGCTTTGGTGATGACGCATAGTGATGACAATGGTTTGGTCTTGCCCCCAAAACTAGCGCCTATTCAAGTAGTCATTGTTCCTATTTATAAAGGAATGGAACAATTGGATGTAATTTCTGAAAGAGTTCAGCCTTTGGTCAAGGAATTAAGGGCTAAGGGGATTTCGGTAAAATTTGATAATCGCGATACGCATAAACCCGGATTCAAATTCAATGAATATGAATTGAAAGGGGTGCCCGTAAGATTGGCCATAGGTCAGCGTGATATGGAAAACGGTACTTATGAAGTAGCCAGAAGGGATACACTGGAGAAAGAGAGTGTTCCCATGGATGGCATTGTTGCCAAAATTGAATTTCTCCTAAAGGATATTCAGAAAAATATTTATGATAAGGCCCTTGGTTTTAGGGCCAAGCATATGACCAAGGTAGATTCTTATGACGAATTCAAAGAAATCTTGGAGGAAAAAGGAGGGTTTGTATCGGCACATTGGGACGGGACGGCAGAGACCGAAGAAAAGATAAAGGATGAGACGAAAGCGACCATAAGATGTATTCCTTTTAATACTGATAATGACGGGGGTAAGTGTATGGTTACGGGTAAACCATCTGCCAAACGCGTTCTTTTCGCCAAAGCGTATTAAAAGAATTCAAAAAATAATATAGCGGTGTTGCTATAGTAAAAAATAATTGTATTTTTGCACCCGCCTGAATGGTATAATTTAAAAATTGTGCCGGGAAGGATGATAGTTATGTAAGATAATGGCCCGTTCGTCTAGGGGTTAGGACGCCAGGTTTTCATCCTGGTAACAGGGGTTCGATTCCCCTACGGGCTACGAAAGGTAAAAGATTGAAAGTACAAAACTGTTTTAGTTTGTATTTTCGATATGGTTACTCAACATTTGGCCCGTTCGTCTAGGGGTTAGGACGCCAGGTTTTCATCCTGGTAACAGGGGTTCGATTCCCCTACGGGCTACAGAATAAAGTGGATAGTGGTATCCAGATAAAATATAATTAAAGTAGAAATGGCAAATCATAAGTCAGCATTAAAAAGAATCAGAAGAAACGAAGCGGTACGCTTGCGTAATAGGTATCAACATAAGACTACACGTAATGCTATAAAGAAGTTGCGTTCAGAAGAGAATAAGAAAGATGCTGAGGCACTTTTACCAAGTGTGGTGAGTATGATCGATCGTCTGGCGAAACGTAATATTATCCATTCCAATAAAGCGGCCAATCTTAAAAGTAAATTGGCTAAGCATGTAGCCGCACTTTAACAAGGTATAAAAACGAAATTTTGAAGAAGCCTTCCATAAGTGGAAGGTTTTTTTGTATTTGTTATTTCTCAAAAATTAATCCGTTTTTTCGGAATTCAAGAAGGCCTTATCCTTCGCATTTTTATAAACCCGATAATGAATAGGCAGTACATAGTACATATTAGGATTAAATGTGCGTCCTTTAATAAAGTCATATATAAGCCATTGTGATACGTTCCTATATACGTAATAATGGGATAAAAGGGGTAGAATACCAAAAGACCCAGGCAGATCCAAAAAAGCAAATCACTTTTTTTTAACCGTAAGTTGAATTGTCTATTTAACTCCAATAGGTAAAAAATAATACACCATATTAGAAAAAAAGATCCAAAACCAATGGCATAATTTTGCGGTGTAAGAAAAAAATCTTCAAAAAAAGGATTTATGGCGCTTATTACGGCAAACAGGACCGTTCCGAACCTGATTATGGTCTTATTGCGTTTATTCTTTATGCTTTGCCGAAAAATATAAAAAAAGAAAAAGTAAAAGAAAATATCAAAGATATTATAGATCAGGCTATTATTGAAAGAGGGACCTCCTTCGTATATAATTTGAAAGTTTTTATTTCGTGAAACTAAACCACCAAGTATTTCGTTCAAAAATGTATAGGCGAATAATATAGGTAGGTACTTTAATTTAGAATCAAAGTACTTTCTGTATTTTACCACGGAAATGATAAAGGCCAAACCATAGAACGGGATAAAAAAATTGGTTTTTATGATAGTAATTATTTCATCCATAGCGATGAAAATTAAAATGGGATTCGATTTTAGTTACTGTGGAGGAAAACCATTGCCCCTATTCATGGTAAGGCTTAACTTGTTGTGTTGAACGGGCTTTGCTATAACGGGTATAAAGGAGGCATAAGCAGCGCTTTTATTTTCCGATGAGGTGTTTCCCGTTCCTTTATCCAGATCTTGAAAATCATCGGACAATAATACCGCCTCGTTTTGTTGACCGGCAAGGTTAGCGATGTAAAAAAGAAACTCGTTCCCGTTTTTTTCTAGAGCAGGGGAAATCATGATCGAATTTTGTCTGGGATGGCGAATTTTGTCCCCATTGTCAAACTTTTCTTTATTGGGATAGTTGGAAAAATAAAAGCGTAAGGAGGTTATGTCTACATTGGCTTTTTTGGCTTCCTGTTCCACATAGTCCATATATTGTTTTATGGTTTTGTAATCGTAGGATACATAACGTGCCGCTATAAAGGAGTCTTTGGGTTTGACGGCATCGATCATCTGATTTTTTTGGTCGTGTGTTTTACTGTTATTTATAGAGTCTTCGTATTTCTCTATTAATTTAACCCTTCTTTTTGTGTAATTGTCATAGAAAGATTCGGCTTGGGCTATTGGGATTATTTGTGCAGGGGCGACCACTTCATTATTTTTTCCGTGCTGATCCGTTGATCGTTCTTTACAATTTATGAAGCCGATAAATAAGGAAATGCCCAATATTCTTATGAAGAATGCCTTTGACTTTTTCATTTTAGGGTTGTTTAAAGGGTTGATATTCATTTATGTGAAAATATCCTAAAGAACGGGGGAGGAGTCTTTGGGAGGCTTAAAGATATTAAATTAAGGATATTGGTATAGGACAGTGCCAGCTTTTCGATAAAATTCAATCGACTATTTCAGGAAAACCATAAAAAAATCCCGATTTCACATAAAATCGGGATTTATAATAAAATCGAGTTTTATGGTGACTTACTGGTTCATGGTCATTAAAAACTCTTCGTTGTTTTTTGTTTGTTTAAAGCGTTGTTCTATAAATTCCATGGCCTCTACCGGATTCATATCCGCAAGGTATTTGCGCATGATCCACATGCGTTGAAGTGTGCTTTCATCCAATAACAGGTCATCACGTCTTGTACTGGAAGAAGTAAGGTCAATGGCAGGAAAAATCCTTCTATTGGCAATTTTACGATCTAATTGCAGCTCCATATTACCGGTTCCTTTGAATTCCTCAAAGATAACCTCGTCCATTTTAGAACCTGTTTCCGTTAGTGCCGTTGCGATTATAGAAAGGGAGCCACCGCCTTCAATATTTCGGGCAGCACCAAAGAATCGCTTCGGTTTGTGCAGTGCATTGGCATCCACACCACCGCTCAGTACCTTTCCGGAAGCGGGTTGAACCGTATTGTACGCTCTGGCCAATCGCGTAATCGAATCTAGGAGAATGACTACGTCATGCCCGCATTCTACCAAACGTTTGGCTTTTTCCAAAACAATATTGGCGACCCTAACATGCTCGGTCGCTTCTTTATCAAAGGTTGATGCTACTACTTCCCCCTCTACATTACGTTGCATATCCGTAACCTCTTCGGGGCGCTCATCGATCAGGAGGATAATTTGATATACTTCCGGATGATTGGCCGCAATGCCGTTGGCAATATCTTTTAACAACATTGTTTTACCCGTTTTGGGCTGGGAAACGATCATGCCTCGCTGCCCTTTTCCAATAGGGGAGAACAAGTCGATTATCCTTGTGGAAATAGTGCTCTGCCTTTCGGCCAAATTGAATTTTTCCTGTGGGAAAAGTGGTGTCAGATGTTCAAAGGAAACCCTGTCCCTTACGATCTGAGGGTCGATACCATTGATCTTGTTCACTTTGATCAGTGGGAAATACTTTTCTCCTTCTTTCGGGGGGCGTACATTTCCTAATACCGTATCACCGGTTTTAAGGCCGAACAAACGGATTTGCGATTGGGAAACGTAAATATCGTCCGGAGAGGAAAGATAGTTATAGTCTGAGGAACGTAAAAAACCGTATCCGTCCTGCATGATATCCAAAACCCCTTCACTGGCAATAATACTGTCAAACTCATATTCAGGTTCTTTATACCTGTTTTTTAAGTCTTTGTCAAAATTGCTCTTGTCCTGATTATTGTTTCTGGGATGGTTTTGTTTTCTATTGTTTTGGTTCTTGTTCTGCTGATGACTTTTCTGATAATCTTTCTTGTTGACCGCATTGTTGGAAGACGGCTGCTGCCTTGGATTGGGCTTTCTGTTGTCCGCACCATCGTTACTTTTGGATTCATTTTCATTGGAATCCACCTTGACCTGTTCCTTTTTCTCTTCGGTTTTTTCCTCTTTTTCAACCTTTCGGACCACCCTCTTTTTTGGTTTTTGAGGTTTTTCCATAGGTGTTATTGTGGGGGAAACCGCCGCAGTTACTTTTGGGTTTGCGGCTTGCAAATCTAAGATTTGGTAGACCAAATCCAATTTCTTTAAAGTCTTGAACTTGGGAACATTAAGTTCTTTTGCTATTTCCTGAAGCTCAGGTAGCTTTTTTGATTTTAAATCTGAAATCTCAAACATTAAATATTGAATAAGTTATATGTATTATATGCACTAAGAAGTAAATTATTTTTTGGGTAATCGAACGGGAATGGTTTTCCCAGGTAAGTGTTATGATTATAACGCAGCAATAATACGAATTATTTTCAAGAATAGGGGGATATTTTTTAAAAAGACCTGTATTTTTGTTGTTTCAGTAGAAAAAAGAATATGATTCAAAGAATTCAAAGCATATATTTAGTGATAGTGGCACTAATTTCCGGTGTGCTAACGTTCTTTGTGAACCTGTGGTCAGATGCGAAAGGAGAGAAGATTTATGCCGGTGACGATATATTGATTTCCATATTGTTTTATGCATCCGCTATTTTAGCGTTATGGAGTATTTTCTTTTTTAAGAATAGAAAAAATCAGTTTGTGTTGAACAGACTTAATATAATATTGAACCTTTTTTTACTAGGATTTTTCGTTTATCGATCGCTAAACTTATCCGGAGAGATTTTGGTCTCTGAGAAGGGTATTGGGATGCTGATTCCTGTATTTTCTATCGTTTTTTTGGTCCTTGCCAATAGGGCTATAAAGAAGGATGAAGATCTTGTAAAATCTGTTGATCGTTTACGTTGAACCTTTTATCTTAGTAGTATTAGTGCGTAAAACCCGGGGTAGTTTCCGGGTTTTTTTCTTTTTGGACATTTCTCCCATTATACATCATACCACTTCTAATGTCAAGTTAGAAGTGGTATGATGTCTTTATGAATTGCTTTTTTGATATGCAGGGGACAATTAAAAGGTTGTTAACGTTTCCCCAATTCTATAATTTCCAGGTCTTTAATATCTGGTCCGTTAATCGTAAACCGCAACATGGTCCGTACTTGATGAAACCCATGTTTACCACAGGCACCGGGGTTCATATGCAGTACGCCCAGTTTTTTGTCCCACATGACCTTTAGGATATGGGAATGTCCACAGATAAAAAGTTTGGGGGTGTTTTTTTGTATTTCCGCTCTTGTTCTCGAATTGTATTTGGGGGGGTAACCCCCTATATGGGTTATCCAAACATCAACATCTTCGCAGATAAACCTGTTGTCCAATGGAAATTCCTTTTGGATAATATGGTCGTCAATATTTCCATAAACACCCCTTACCGGTTTTAATCCGGAAAGGGCATCGGTTACTTTTAAATGGCCAATATCTCCGGCATGCCATATTTCATCCGCTTGTCGGGCATATTTTAAAATAGCATTATCCATATAGGAGTGAGTATCCGAAAGCAGTAGGATTTTAGTCATGGATTAAATTATAGGCGCAAAATACGAAATACGAAAAATGTATGTATTCAAAACCCGTATTTCCCTTCTCGTATTTTCAACTTGTTTATCTTTGTTATCCACAAAACCGGCATATCCTATTGAGGTACTTTATTCAATTTTCCTATTTTGGACAAGCCTATCATGGTTGGCAAAATCAGCCCAATGCCGTAACCGTGCAATCTGTCTTGGAAGATACGTTGTCCAAATTATTGCGCAGTAAGATAGAAGTGGTAGGAGCGGGCCGAACGGATGCCGGTGTACATGCCAAGGAAATGTTCGCCCATTTTGATTTTGATAAAATCGACAACGGAACAGAACTGATCTATAGACTTAATTCCTTTCTTCCCAAAGATATTGCCGTACAGAAAATCATAGAAGCGAACAATGATGCCCATGCCCGGTTTGCTGCTGCTTCACGTTCGTATGAGTATTGGGTCTGTAATCACAAAAACCCGTTTTATAAGGATACCGCACATTTTGTAAAACAAGAATTGGATTTGGAGGCCATGAACAGGGCGGCTATTTTGCTCATGGGTAGAAAGGACTTTGAATGTTTTTCCAAGACCAATTCAGATGTAAAGACTTTTATTTGTAATGTAACCCATGCCGAATGGTCCTATAAAGAAGACTTGTTGGTATTTAAAATTACGGCGGATCGCTTTCTCAGGAATATGGTCCGTGCCATAGTGGGGACACTTCTGGATGTGGGCAGAGGCAGGTATTCCATAAGGGATGTTAATACCATCATAAAAAGTAAAGATCGCTCAAGAGCCGGTGCTTCCGTACCCGCAAAAGGATTATATTTGACCTCGGTTGTCTACCCCAATACTATTTTCAAGAATGGATAAAGATTCAGGCAAAGCTTTTGATACGCGACTTTTTAAGCGTTTAATCGCCCATACCCGTCCTTATAAACTTACTTTTTACGGTGTGGCACTGGCAGCGATATTGCTCTCCGGTTTTGCGGTCCTGACGCCCTTGGTCCTTCGTGAAATAATTGATGGAGCCATTAAACCTGGAGATGCCGAAAAATTAGTTTACCTGACCATCGCGATGTTGGCCGTACTTATTGGCCAAGTTACAAGCCAGCTTTTATTTAACTACTATGCCAATTGGTTGGGGGAATCCGTTATCAGGGACGTTCGTATCAATCTTTTTAAGAAGATGCTCGGCTTTCGAATGAAGTATTTTGACAATTCATCGCTCGGTGTATTGGTGACCAGGGCCGTTGCGGATATGCAACGTATCGGCGAGATTTTTAGTCAGGGCTTTTTCGTTATTGTGGCGGATTTGTTAAAGATGTTGGTCGCAGCAGTGGTAATGCTTATCATTAACTGGAAGTTAACATTGATCGTCTTTGCCCTACTGCCTATTATTTTATATGCTACGCGCTTGTTTCAAAAAGCAATGAAAGTTGCCTTTACGGAGGTTAGGGCAGAAGTATCCAATCTCAATTCCTTTGTTCAGGAACGCATTACGGGTATGAAAATAGTTCAACTGTTTACCCGGGAGAAAATAGAAAGCGAAAAATTTCGTGAAATCAATGAAAAACATAAAAATGCCTGGCTTAAAACAGTTTGGTACAATTCTATTTTCTTTCCCATAGCGGAAATAGTTTCTTCAATTACGGTAGGGCTTATTGTCTGGTACGGTGGTTTGCAGAACGTGGCCGGTATCTCGGACGATATTGCCGGAACCGTCTTTGCCTTCATTATGCTTATTGATTTGTTGTTTAGGCCATTGAGGCAAATTGCCGATAAATTCAATACCTTGCAAATGGGTATGGTCGCGGCAAATAGGGTATTTAAGATCCTTGATACCGACAGTACCATTGCGGATGTGGGAACTTTTGAAAAATCCGATGTGCAAGGAAATATCAGTTTTCGTAATGTCAGATTTGGTTATGTTAAGGATGAAGAGGTGTTACATGGAATTTCCTTTGATGTAAAGGCCGGGGAAACCGTTGCTATAGTAGGTGCGACCGGTGCCGGAAAATCTACCATCATTAATTTATTGAGTCGATTTTATGAAATCGATTCAGGTATTATTTTGGTAGATGGTGTGGATATCAAAGACTATAGACTATCGGATTTAAGATCTCATATTGCCGTAGTGCTTCAGGATGTCTTTCTATTTGCGGATACCATTACCAATAATATCTCGCTCAAAGACCCATCAATAAAAAATACCGATATCAAAGCGGCCGCAAAAGCTATAGGCGTAGATGAATTCATTACCGACCTACCGAGCGGTTATGCCTATAATGTAAAAGAACGCGGCACTATGTTATCCAGTGGACAAAGGCAATTGATCGCTTTTTTACGGGCTTATGTGAGCAATCCGAGCATTTTGATTTTGGACGAGGCTACCTCTTCGGTAGACACATATTCCGAGCAATTGATACAAAAGGCTACAGAAAAAATAACGCAAGGCCGTACCTCTATTGTTATCGCCCATAGATTGGCCACTATAAAAAAAGCGGATAAAATCATTGTTATGGACGCCGGCCAAATCGTAGAAATGGGTACGCACAAACAACTCCTTAAAAAAGGAGGATATTACAGCAATCTTTATGATGCGCAATTTTTGGCGGAAATTGCTTAGGCCTATGTTGTTTTAATCCCAAAACTTTGTTCCCTTAATATTTACATGTTCAAAAGGATAAAACCAGGGATATCGCCATTGAAAAATTTTAGGGAATACAAAAAGTCAATACGAGTTCCTTACCAATATTTTATGGTAAACTGCTGTTACCCCTGTTAAATCAGGTCTTGTTTTATCATTGCCCCCAATTGCGCAATGGAATCATAAAGAACAAATTCCCCGTTTTTAATATAGGAGATCAATCCCGTTTCCTCACTGACTACAATGCTCAAAGCATCTGTTTTTTCGGTGATTCCTACAGCGGCCCTATGGCGCAATCCAAAGCGTAATGGGATATTCCGTTCGTTGGAGACGGGGAGTATTACGCGGGTCGCAACAATATAATTATCTACAATAACTACCGCTCCATCGTGTAATGGACTGTTTTTGTAAAAGATACTTTCGATAATAGGTTGGGTAATTTCAATATTCATCCTATCCCCGGTGGATTTAATAAAATCGAGCGCATTATTCCGCTCTATGACCAATATGGCCCCTGTTTTCGTACTCGCCATTTTTTCACAGGCCCTTAATATGGCCTCAATATCTATCTCCGTGACCAATCCGTCCTGTTTTAAGAATTTAAAGTGTTTTACAAAATTGCGTTTGTTGGCAAAATTGGTGGAACCTATCATCAAAAGAAATTTCCGGATTTCCTGTTGGAATACAATGATCAGTGCGATCAAACCAACTTGCATAAAGGCCCCGACCATACTGCTGATCATTTGCATACCCAGAAGTTCCGTGAGCTTCCAAAAGGCCCAAACGATAACGATACCGATAAAGATATTGATGGCGACCGAACCTCTTACGAGCTTATAGATGTAATAGAGGAGAATAGCGACCAGAACAATGTCTAGGATATCCGTAATCTTAAAATCGATAAAATTAAAAAAATCCAATCGCTGATGTTTTTGTAAAATTAACAAAATTTGATGAACGAAAACCGGAACCTCCTATGCATTCAATTGCATATGTAGTTTTACGCATTCCATAGCCTCTTTAACGTCATGTACCCGTAAAATATGTGCCCCTTTGTCCAAAGCCGTTATATGCATTGCCGTAGTTCCGTTAAGTGCTTCGTTCGGCGTGGTATCCAAAAGTTTGTAAATCATGGATTTTCTACTGATTCCGACCAGAATAGGATGTCCCACCATTTGGAATAGGTCGAGGTTTTTTAACAATCGATAATTCTGCTCCAGGGTTTTTGAAAAACCGAACCCAGGATCAATAACGATATCCTTTATGCCATGAGCTTTGGCAACGGATAATCTTTCGGAAAAATAATAAAGAATATCCTTTTCCAATTTTTTATAAGCTGTCTTTCCTTGCATATTCTTGGGAGTGCCCCGCATGTGCATCATACAGTAGGGGATGCCTAATGAGGCAATGGTTCCTATCATTTTTTCATCCTGAAGCCCCGCGGATATATCGTTGACCATAGCTGCACCCAGGGCAACACATTCCTTTGCGACCTTGCTCCTAAAAGTATCAATGGAGAGTATGGCTTTGGGAAAATTGTTCAGGATGAGTTCCACTACGGGAACAATACGCTTAAGCTCCAATACCTCACTTACATCCGCTGCGCCGGGCCTGGAGCTATAGGCACCAACATCTAAAAAAGTGGCACCTTCCCTTAACATGATTTCTATCTGGGATAGTATATCACTTTCGTTCCTGTACTTTCCCCCATCATAAAAAGAATCGGGAGTTATATTTAAAATTCCCATAACCTTGGGAGTTTTCAGATCAATAAGTTCGCCTTTGCAATTTATGGTCATGGTTCTTATAAATGGATTTTCGTTTTTCCGGCAAGTTTAAACCGACAACTTTGATGATTACAAAATTTTAAGCGAAATTTACACAAATTACTAGGAACTACATGCAGGATACGGCAGAGCAGTACGACGAGGTCATTAGGGAATGTAGAGACCTCTACGAAAAGAAAATGAAGGATTACGGTTGCGCATGGCGAATTCTTAGATTGCCCTCCCTTACCGATCAGATATTTATAAAGGCCCAACGTATTAGAAGTCTTCAGGAGAATGCGGTACGCAAAGTAAATGAAGGTGAAAAACCTGAATTTATAGGAATCATTAATTATGCGATAATGGCCTTGATACAGTTGGAGCTGGGCGTTGCCGAACAACCGGATTTAAGTGCTGCCACCGCCATAAAACTATACGATCAACACATTGCGGGGACCAAACAATTGATGCTGGACAAAAACCACGATTATGGCGAGGCTTGGCGGGATATGCGTATTAGCTCCCTTACAGATCTGATTTTACAAAAATTGCTTCGCGTAAAACAAATAGAGGACAATAAAGGAAAAACCATGGTCAGCGAAGGTATTGATGCCAATTATCAGGATATGGTCAATTATGCGGTCTTTGCAATGATCCATCTGAAAAGTTTAGCAGCTTAAAGAGCTTATATGTTTATGATAATCAAGTACGAATAGACAAATCAATACTAAACCCATTTACAAATTATACATGAAATATCTCATAGGAATTGTTCGGATATTTGTTGGTGTTCTTTTTATCATCAGTGGCTATATAAAATTGAACGATCCCGTAGGCTTCTCGTTTAAACTGGAAGAATATTTTAGTCAGGGAGTATTGGACCTTCCGATTTTTATGCCTTATGCCCTGGCCATATCCATTACCGTTGTTATTTTGGAAGTGCTTCTTGGCATCATGCTGATCATTGGTTTTAAGCCTAAGTTTACCATTTGGAGCTTGTTGGGAATGATCGTATTTTTTACTTTCCTGACGTTTTATTCGGCCTATTTTAATAAAGTAACCGATTGTGGATGTTTTGGTGATGCCATTAAATTGACCCCCTGGGAGTCCTTTACAAAAGATATTGTTCTTCTTGTTCTTGTCCTTCTATTGATTTTTGGTAGAAGATGGATAAAGCCATTATTTAGTCCGGTTATGGCAAAAGTTATAATGATACTTTCCTTGGTTATGTGTTCGGCCTATGCCTATTATGTTTTGAACCACCTACCGGTAATCGATTTTAGGCCTTATGAGATAGGAAAGAATATTGAAGACGGCATGGGCGTGCCCGAAGGTGCCCCAAAAGCGATTTTTGAGTACGCATGGAAATTCAATGTGAACGGCGAGGAAGAAGTTATTGTTACCCATGGTGATTACCCTTCGGTGGATGGTGAGTTCATTAGCGTGGAAACAACCGAAATCCAGAAGGGATATGAACCATCCGTACATGATTTTACCGTTGAACAGGATGGACAGGATTACGCAACTGAATTATTGCAGGAACCCAAATTGGTCATGGTCGTTGCCTATGATTTGAGAAAATCCGATATGGAGGTCTTCGGAGCAATAAAAGAGGTTGCCGATCAAGCATTAAAAAATGGGTATAAGGTTATTGGTATGTCCGCTTCGGGACCGAATCAAACGGATAATTTAAAAAAGCAATTCAATTTGGATTTCGATTTTTACTTTACGGATGAAACGGCATTAAAGACCATTGTAAGATCCAATCCCGGTGTATTGGTATTGGAAAAAGGAACAATTGTGCAAAAAGTACATTATAACGATTTGAAGGATTTGAATTTTGAATAGTTTTCAAACTTCTTATTTTATAATTATAATTGGTTGAATTAGAGACTGGAAATATTTTAAATAAAACACAATTAAGGAAAATGAGAAACAAAATAGTAGCCGGTAATTGGAAAATGAACAAGAATTTAGAGGAAACAGCGGCTTTATTGGCCACGTTATCGGCGAAACTTCCGGATACGGGGGCCGAAGTCATGGTAGCCCCAACTTTTGTTAACCTTCCCGGAGCCGTTCGGGATTTGGAATCTTCCAAGATAGAAGTTATTGCCCAAAACATGCATTTTGCGGAGAACGGTGCTTATACCGGTGAAATTTCAGGCAGTATGTTACAGAGCATAGGGATAGACACCGTAATCATAGGACACTCGGAAAGGCGTGCCTATTTTGGGGAAACGGATGAAATATTGGCCAAAAAAGTTACTGCCGCACTGGCAAGAGGCCTTCGGGTAATGTTCTGTTTTGGAGAAGAATTGGAGGATCGTAAATCCGATAATCATTTTGCCGTTGTTGAACGTCAGTTAAAAAATGCATTGTTTTCTTTGGATGCGGGAGCCTGGTCTAAAATAATATTGGCCTATGAACCTGTTTGGGCCATAGGAACGGGAGAGACGGCTTCACCGGAACAAGCACAGGAAATGCATGCCTTTATCCGTAAGACCATAACCGATACCTATGGCGGTTCTATAGCCGATAATGTTTCCATTTTATATGGAGGTAGTGTAAAACCGGGCAATGCGTCCGAAATATTTTCAAAACCCGATGTGGACGGGGGGCTTATAGGCGGTGCCTCTTTAGTAGCTGATGATTTTATTGCTATCATAAATGCTATATAGGGCCATTCCTGCCTTATGGTCACGTTTAAAGATAGCTCAAACGGGAGTCGATAGTATTATGGAAATTTGTTCATGTCCAGTAACATATACATAGCATATAATTTTGTAGTAGAGCCATTGCAACCGGCCGCGGATATTCTTGTGGCGGAGTTGGGAGAGGCAGGTTTTGAAAGTTTTGTCGAAGAAAAGGAAGGCATTACCGCCTATATTCAAAAACAGGATTGGTCCCGCGATATTTTGGAGGGAATTAATATTTTGGGCAATCCAAGGTTTGAGATTAAATATACCTTGGAAGAAATAGCCCAAGAAAATTGGAACGCTACCTGGGAACAGAACTTTCAACCCATAATAGTGGATGGGATATGTGAGGTACGGGCTCCCTTTCACAAAAAAAAAGAAGTTGTTTATGATATTGTTATAGAGCCTAAAATGAGCTTTGGTACCGGACATCATGAGACCACGCACATGATGCTTCAGCACATACTTGATCTGGACGTAAAGGGCAAGTCCGTCTTGGATATGGGGTGCGGTACGGGAGTTTTGGCCATTCTTGCGGGAATGAAGGGCGCATCGGGCATAGAGGCCATAGATATAGACCATTGGAGCTATCAAAATGCCATTGAAAATGTAAGCCGTAACGGTTTGGATCATATTCATGTGCAAGAAGGGGATGTTAGTCTTTTAAATAAGCAAAAGTTTGACATCATTATAGCTAATATCAACAGGAATATTCTTTTAATGGACATCCCTTCTTATGTCCGATGCTTGAACCCCGGCGGCACACTTTTATTAAGCGGATTTTATAAGGAAGATTTAAAATTG
Source organism: Maribacter spongiae (assembly GCF_047345125.1). NCBI lineage: Bacteria > Pseudomonadati > Bacteroidota > Flavobacteriia > Flavobacteriales > Flavobacteriaceae > Maribacter > Maribacter spongiae. The sequence goes on from NZ_JBLFEQ010000005.1 coordinate 41,756, forward strand.
ATTACGGACAGGTGTACGGAGTTGGAGTTGCAATTTGAAAAAAATCTGGAAAAAAATAATTGGGTTGCGGCAAAATATGTATTTTAGGGAGCATCAAAGGAATTGTGATGAGTACTAAAGAAGAAATTTCCGAACAGTTGCTTTTAGATGAGGATACGGTTCGGCAAAATGAAATAGTTCTTTTTAATGATGAGGTCAATACGTTTGATCATGTTATAGAAACATTGATTTCCGTTTGTGAACATAGTCCTGAACAAGCCGAACAATGTTCCCTTATTGTTCATTATAAAGGCAGGTGTACCGTTAAAACGGGAGAATATGATGACTTAAAACCTCGTTGTTCAAAACTGTTGCAAGCTGGTCTGAGCGCAGAGATTGTGTAAACTTCTACCTATAAAGATTCTTTCTTGCGTTCGTTTTCCGCTAATTCCTCCTTTTTTTAATAGGTCCGGTAAAAACCTAATGAATGGTCAATGTGGTAATTTGCTCTTCAAAACTCCATAAACAAAGGTTCCGAGAACAGCGGCTAAAATGACGATGAGCATAGAATAAATACCGGCACCCAAAAGAACATACATCGGCCCCGGGCATGCTCCCGCCAAGGCCCAGCCCAACCCAAAAATGGTTCCTCCCAGAAGGTATCGGGTTATACTTTTATCTTTTGGAGGTAACTGTATCGGTTTTCCTTCCGTGCTTTTAACACGGAACTTTTTCATTAAAAAAAGACCTGATGCCCCAAAAAGAATCGCTGAACCAATTATTCCGTACATGTGAAACGATTGAAATTTGAACATTTCATAAATACGGTACCAGGATACCACTTCGGACTTGATTAAGATTATTCCAAAGAAAACCCCAACGAATAAGAATTTTAAAAACTTCATAATTAAAATAATAAGGGTAGAATAAAATGGGTCATAATGAGTCCGCCGGCAAAAAAACCGATAACGGCGATCAAGGACGGTAACTGTAAATTACTTAGACCCGTAATAGCATGTCCAGAAGTGCACCCACCGGCGTAACGTGTTCCAAAACCTACCAGAAACCCGGCAATAATGAGTATAAATATCCCTCTGAGACTTAAAACAGAGTCCCAAGCGTAAATTTCTTCCGGTAAAAGGGTTTGTCCCGCATTCTTAAAATTTAATTTTTCCAGATCCGCTATGGTTTCTGGATTTAAATCGATGATCGACCCGTCGGATATCAAATGAACACCAATAAAGCCTCCAATAATCGCTCCCAAAACAAGGGTCAGGTTCCATTTTTGTGACCGCCAGTCAAATTTGAAAAAATCCGCATATTTTCCTGCTCCGGAAATAGTACAAAAAGTCCTGAGGTTGGAAGACATTCCAAAAGTTTTTCCAAAGTAGACTAAACTCAAAAGAACAGCGGAAATTAATGGTCCGGAAATATACCAGGGCCAAGGCTTTAAAATAAAATCCATGGAGGAACGATTTGTAAATAAACACCAAGTTCCTTAAAGTTTTTTAAAACGCCAAATGTTACGCCCTTGAATTAAAAGAAGAATTTAAAGCACATATAAATACATAATGATAAAAGCCATGGCAAAGCAAAAGAAGATAAAAAAGGCCAGAAAATGATGGTAAAAGAAACTAAAAAATTGAATCAGCCATCTTTGTAGGTTTTCGGTAAGAATTGAAATGGTCTTCACTTTTCTAAAATTTGGAAAGTTAAAGATCCGTCGAAAACCAAAATTTAAGGAAAATAATAGCCCAAGGTATAGTTTTGGGGGTAAAGAGACACCGTTCTTTTTATATTTCGATAAAAAGTATTTTTAATGGGATAAAAAGAAAAAACCCCTTATCGATAAGGGGTTATATATTATAGACTATTGTATTGGTGTCGGAAGATGTCCAAAAATTATGGAATGTCCGCTAGACCTGAGGTACACCACCCAAGCGTTTTTCAATTTTCTTTTTCTTGACCGTAAGCCGCTTCATTACGTCCATTAAATTGGAATCCTTGGTCTCTTTGTAAATTTCGTTTATACGCAATATTAAATCCTTAGCCTCTCTTGAAGCCTCAACCCTGTCACTGGTAGACATATTGCTCATTTTTCTATTCTCAAACTCTTCGGCTTTTTCGAGTAATTCCATCGTAATTTTTTGTCAAAGTTAGCATAAAAATCAAATTATGCAATTCTTTGTCGATTGTTACTCCTTATGACATTATTTGAATAACAAATTTGTGAATAATTTAACTAATACAAAATATTAAGGATCAAAAGGAAAACAATTTTGATTTTCGTAGCGAATATTCTTTGTTATTAAGAAATTGTTATGAAAATTAAATGTATCGAACATGAATCCAAGCATGCCTATATGTTTCAAATAATCGGATTTCACATCCAATCCTAATAAGACCTCTAATATTTTACCGTAATTTGTTATAAGTTGTACATTTTTAAATTATTGAACGATAGTTGTATTACAGGGAAAAAGAATGAAAATATCCTTTTGATAAGAAGTTTTGAACGAGTTCAATAATATTGGTACTATGTATTGAAAAAATTATGAGACCTTAAGAGCTAGTTTATGGGTCGACTCATAAACCGATAAACTTTTTAACCTATAGACATATATGTGATTATGAGTAATGTCAACTTGTTCAGTGATTTTAACCCTGTTTCCGCAAAGGAATGGAAACAGAAAATTCAGTTTGAGCTAAAAGGGGCGGATTATAACGAAATTTTGGTATGGGAATCCCCGGAAGGGATTAAAGTAAAACCTTTTTATCATTCTGATGATGCCATTGGTACAAGGACCAACAATAAGAATACTTCAGGTTGGTCCATTGGTCAACATATCTATGCTGGGAATGCGGATGCGGCAAATAAGAAGGCCAAAAGTGTTCTGCAAAGAGGAGTTGAAAGCCTTCAGTTTAGCATTCCATCGAAGGCCGTGAAAATTTGCGGGATATTGGATGGAATCAATATTGATAAGATCCCGGTTTATCTGGAACTTCAATTTTTATCATCGGAATATACCAAGTCCATAATCGATCATATGGGGGGGGGCAAAAAGAACGGTTATCTGAATATTGATGTTATCGGTCATTTGGCCCGAACGGGAAACTGGTTTTTTAACCGGGATAAAGACTTTGGGATTTTGGATGGATTATTAGATTATGGGCATGAAAACGTATTGTGTGTCAATGCCACCCTCTACCAAAACTCCGGTGCCAATATCGTTCAGCAGTTGGCTTATGCGTTGGCCCATGCCAATGAGTATTTAAATGCTTTTGCCCATAAAGGGAAAATTGGGATTATACAATTTAAGGTCGCGATCGGCACCAATTATTTTTTTGAAATTGCAAAGCTCAGGGCATTACGTTCACTATGGGAGATTCTGGCGACCGAATACGGTGTTTCCAAAGATTGTCATATCATAGCGGTACCTACCAAAAGGAACAAAACGCTTTACGATCACAACATGAATATGCTACGGACAACAACGGAATGTATGTCCGCAATTTTAGGCGGTAGCAATATGGTCTGCAACATGCCTTATGATGCTGTTTATCATAAAGACAATGCATTTGGGGAACGCATATCCTTGAACCAATTATTGCTTTTAAAGAACGAAAGCTATTTTGATAAAGTGAATAATGCAGCCGATGGGGCCTATTACATTGAAGCATTGACACAACAATTGGCCCAAAAAGCACTTGAATTATTTAAAACGATAGAAGCGGGCGGGGGTTTTTTGAAACAATTAAAAAATCATGTGATCCAAAGAAAAATAAAGGAAAGTGCTTTAAAGGAACAAAATAAATTCAATATGGGTCAGGAAGTTCTGGTGGGGACGAACAAATATCAAAATGAATCGGACAAAATGAAGGATATCATTGAACTGTACCCTTTTGTAAAAAAGAATGCCCGTAAAACATTACTGACACCTGTCATAGAGAGACGATTGGCGGAGGAAATAGAACAGATGCGTTTAAAGGATGAGTAGAAAAAACCTGCAACATATAGAGCTGGAAGATAGCAAGTTAAAAGTAGAGGGCTCAAGATTCAAGGTTCAAAGTTCAGGATTTGGGGCTCAAGATTTAGAAGGGGTTAAAGAATGCTTTGAAACCGCTGAAAAAATCAGGATAAAGCCTTCATATGCCGGTAGTGATATTGCGGATATGGAGCATTTGAATTTTGCTGCCGGGATTCCGCCATACTTGCGGGGTCCATATGCTACAATGTATGTACGGCGACCCTGGACCATTAGGCAGTATGCCGGTTTTTCAACGGCCGAGGAAAGCAATGCCTTTTATAGAAGAAATTTAAAAGCCGGACAAAAAGGGCTGTCCGTTGCTTTTGATCTGCCTACACATAGAGGTTATGATAGCGATCATGAGCGAGTTATAGGTGATGTAGGCAAGGCGGGCGTAGCCATTGACACTGTTGAGGATATGAAAATCTTATTTGATGGTATTCCGTTGGATAAGATGTCGGTTTCCATGACCATGAACGGTGCCGTGTTGCCCATTATGGCTTTTTATATTGTTGCCGCTGAAGAACAAGGCGTTCCATTGGATCAATTGACAGGTACCATACAGAATGATATTTTAAAAGAGTTTATGGTGAGAAATACCTATATCTACCCACCCGAACCTTCCATGCAAATAGTAGCGGATATCTTTGATTATACCAGTAGGTTTATGCCCAAGTTCAACAGTATAAGTATCTCTGGCTACCACATGCACGAAGCTGGTGCCACTGCGGATATTGAACTGGCCTATACTTTGGCCGATGGTCTGGAATATATTAAAACGGGCCTTAAGGCTGGTCTGGAAATCGATAATTTTGCACCACGGCTATCTTTCTTTTGGGGTATTGGCATGAATCATTTTATGGAAATAGCCAAAATGAGGGCGGCACGGATGTTATGGGCAAAATTGGTAAAACAATTCGATCCGAAGAATATGAAATCCTTGGCGTTACGTACCCATTGCCAAACCAGTGGATGGAGCCTCACGGAACAAGACCCCTTTAATAATGTTGCCCGTACTGCCATTGAAGCATCCGCGGCCGTTTTTGGAGGAACACAAAGTTTGCATACCAACGCTTTGGACGAAGCTATTGCCTTACCCACGGATTTTTCCGCCCGGATAGCCCGTGAGACACAAATTTTCTTACAGGAAGAAACAAAGATTACCAAAACGGTAGATCCTTGGGCAGGCAGTTACTACGTGGAATATTTGACCGATGGGTTGGTTAAAAAGGCATGGGTATTATTGCAGGAAATAGAAGAACTGGGCGGGATGACGAAAGCGATCGAAGCGGGCGTTCCCAAAATGCGAATTGAAGAAGCTGCGGTAAAAAAACAGGCACGTATCGATAGCGGAGAAGAGGTGATTGTCGGGATAAATAAATATCGATTGGAAGAGGAAGAGGACCTACAAGTTTTAGAAGTGGATAATGATGAGGTGCGGAGACAACAGGTAGACCGACTTGTGAAACTTAAAATGGAAAGAGATGAAAAAGCGGTAACTTTATGTTTGGAGCAACTTGCCAAAGCGGCCAAAGAAAAGCTTGAGGGCAAAGGAAACAACTTGCTTGATCTAAGTGTTAAAGCTGCCAGGGCAAGGGCAACCCTTGGTGAAATAAGCGATGCCCTTGAACAGGCCTTTGGAAGGCACAAGGCCGAAATCAAATCATTTATCGGAGTATATGCGAAAGAAATGAAAAAAGACCCATCTTTAAAAAAAGCAATGAAACTATCAGATGAAATTGCCGAACAGGAAGGTCGGAGACCCCGCATTATGATTACTAAAATGGGACAAGACGGGCATGATCGGGGAGCAAAGATTATAGCTACTGGCTACGCTGATATTGGTTTTGACGTGGATATTGGCCCGTTGTTTCAGACCCCGGAAGAGGCCGCTAAACAGGCTGTTGAAAATGATGTCCATATTCTGGGGGTGTCATCATTGGCGGCAGGTCATAAAACATTGGTGCCCGGTGTTATAGCAGCACTCAAAAAATATGGTCGTGAGGATATTATGGTCATAGTAGGTGGCGTAATACCCAAACAGGATTATGACTATCTATATAAAGCGGGAGCAGCAGGAGTTTATGGCCCGGGAACCAAGATAACCGATGCTGCCATTGAGATTTTAGAAATGTTAAAGGATTGATTTTAGTAACAAAATTATACGCTTTAATCTTTTATAAGCTTGGGCAGTGTCTCCTTTGGAGGTAGGGAATGGTCTATGTTCTTTGGCTTTTTAGAAATAGGCCTTATTATAAAACTATACCGGTAGTTCTGTGATGGTAGCCTAAAGGCCTTATGGGGAATGGCCATCATGGACCAACTATCATCACCTCCAACACCCATTTGCATATGATCTATATTCAGGGTAATGAAGTTTCTGTTCGGTAAATCGGCAATATGACCTCTACGATCAGATAGGTCTTTCATACTATAAGGCCATGCACTTACATTAAATGGTTCCGTTCCCAGAATTTCCATTCCTTTTCCATCGGTATCCGTCAAGGAAGCCCATCGTACCTCTACATAATTGTTGCTTTCCTGTGGTCTTACGTATTGGAAGAAATCCTGTTTTACGGATTTTATGTATCGGCCGTGTGCGGCACTGGTAAGTCGGTCCGAATAATTTTCGTGAGGCCCCCTTCCTAACCACTCCATGGTGTCATAAGTATCATTTAACTGTACTTGCATACCAAAACGTGGTAGATCGGGCAGTGCCTTGGAAGGGGAAAGATCATTGCTCACCTCAATTTCGCCATTACCGTATATCGTATAGGTCAATTTAAGGGTACCCCCTTTATCTGTATTATCCCCCTGTTTTGGAGGAAGTTGGTACACGGCCTTAACGATTACACTTTTAGTTTGTTCTTGGTTAATGTTCAAACTTTTTAAGACCATGTTTTTCGTTATATTTTTCCAGTATTCTTGTCTTTTTGGCATTTTAGAGCCAAAATCATTATCTGTGGGAGGTCTCCAAAAATTTGGTGCTAAAGGACTTTTTAACATTTCTTTGTTGGACATTTTCAGGGAGGAGAGGTAACCGTTGTTCTTATTAAAACCGACAACAATTTTTTTGGTGGTTATTTCGATATTTTCATCGGTCTGTTTAATTGCAACAGCTTTGATGTTATCCCAATTTTTGCTTTCCGCTTTCCGATAATAAGGAAGTTCAAATTGTTCCCAAGAAGTTTCATGGCCTGCTTTGGCCCAGGAGAAATCTTTATTGAGTTTTAGGCTAATGGTGATGTAGTATTTGGCACCAGGCTTTATTTTAGGTTTTTTGTAAGCTATTTGTAATGTGCTTTTTTCCAATGGCCCGAGTTCTGGGGTAGGTGCGGTACCTTTTTGGATTACCTTTCCATCTTCTTCCAGTTTCCAATCCAGCTGGTAACGGTCCATATGGGCAAAATGATGTCTGTTAAGGATATTAAAAATGCCTTCTTTTAAGTTTACAGAAGTTATTTCTATAGGTTGATGTACTTTTTTTGCCTCCCATGTAGCAGGTTTAGGCGTTTGGTCAGGTGAGATAACCCCGTTGTTGTTGAAGTTTCCACTATGTATTTTTTCTCCAAAATCACCACCGTAGGCCCAATATTCCTTTCCATCTTTATTTTTGGTCAGTATAGCACCATCGGTCCAATCCCATATAAAGGCACCTATAAAACGCTTATGGGCTTTAATGGCCTTCCAAAAAGACTGGAAATCCCCTAATGAATTGCCCATGGCATGGGCATATTCGCAATAGATTACCGGGCGTATATCTTCCGGGTCATTGGCGAGTTCCAGCATATGGTCAAGCCCGCTGTACATACGACTTTTGATACCAACATATTCCGGATCTTTTCCAGCGTTGTCCCAATCGTCATTTTGAGCTCCCTCATAATGTACGATCCGTGTTGGGTCGTAATCTTGTACCCATCCGCTCATTGCCGCATGGTTGGGTCCCATTCCACTTTCATTGCCCAAAGACCAAAAGACAATGGATGGATGGTTTTTATCGCGTTCTACCATACGAACGGCACGTTCCACAAAAGAATAGGCCCATAACGGATCATTGGCCAGTTTTCCCGTAATGCCATGGGTTTCCAAGTTAGCTTCGTCAATAACATATAGCCCATATTTATCGCATAGTTCCAACCAATAAGGATTATTGGGATAGTGGGAGGTCCGCACCGCATTAAAGTTGAACTGTTTCATCAATAGAGCGTCTTTTTCCATGATTTCCCGGGAGACTACCTTGCCTGTGTGTTGGCTATGGTCGTGCCGATTGACTCCATATAACAGAACGGGCTTACCGTTAACGAAAAATTCACCATCGCGCAACTCGGTTTCCCTAAAACCGATTTTGGTACTTCTGGTCTCAACGATACTCCCTTGGTTATCCTTTAACGATAATACTAAAGTGTACAGGTTGGGAAATTCCGCGGACCATTTTAAGGGGTTTTCTAGTTGTGTTTCTAACCAGCCGAACTTTACATTGCCCCTTTGAGGATACCATTCATTGGTCAGTTCGCCAACGTTTCGGGACATTTTTTTCTGTAAGACCGGATTGTTGGAAGCGTCATAGAGCTGGGCTTCGATTATCCAGTTTTCAATAGTTTTTTTATCCTTGGTGTTAATTTTGGGGCGAATGGAAAGAACAGCATCTTTATAATTTTCATCTAAATCGGTCCTAATATTAAAATCATAGATAAATGTCCTAGGTACCGCTTCCAGATACACATCTCTATGGATTCCGCTCAGTCGCCAATGGTCCTGATCTTCTAAATAAGAACCATCGCTCCATCTAAATACCTTGGCGGCCAATACATTTTTACCTTTCTTAAGGTACGGGGTGATGTCAAACTCCGCCGGAAGCCGACTGCCTTGGCTATAACCAACTTTTTCTCCATTGATCCATAAATAAAATGCCGAGGTTACACCGCCAAAATGGATGATTACTTTTTTATCGGACCACCCATTGGGTATTGTAAATGTGGTTCTATAAGAACCTACGGGGCTATCATCCTTTGGGATATACGGAGGGTCAACAGGCTCAAAAGGGTAGGTGACATTGGTATAGATAGCTTGCCCATAACCATGGAGTTCCCAATTTGCGGGTACAGGAATTTCGTTCCAATCGGAAACATCAAAATTTGGTCTTTCAAAACCCTCTATACTTTTTTCCCGTACCGGGGCAAAACTAAATTTCCAGTTGCCATTAAGGCTTTTATATCTGGAACTTTCCTTTCGCAGGCCTTTTATGGCCATTGTTTCGTTAGGGTAGGAGATAGAAGTAGCTCTGGCGGGCAACTTATTAACACCAATTACCAAAGGATTTTCCCAATCGTTCGGTTTTTGGGCGTTTAGTCCTATTCCTGTGAGTAGGAAAAAAAAGAGTAAAAAGATAAAGGTGGTATTCTTCTTCATTTCAGAAATGTATTTGATAAGCCGATCAGGTATGAAAAGTACAAATATTTACCTTTCTAAAGTGTGTATAAAATGGACTATTTAGTGGTATTTTTTATATGAACTCATCTTGACTTTTAATATTTAACTGAAAATGAGTTAAAATTTATCCAGACGAGGTACTTTTTGAAATGCACCTGCCTTCCGGCAGGTAGGTAGCAGCGATACGGATAAGGAAGTTCTAAATGATAAGTATTGGCCAACATTCTCTTTCTTGGCTACAACATTATAACCGTCTATGGTTTTCTTGACCAGTTTTGCATCGGTAGTGGAGAAAGTGGTTCGGTTTTCCCGTACCGTAATGTTGAATAACACCATTTTGTCCTTTGCCCTTTTATCACAAAGCTTTATCGAATAGACAAAAAACCTCTTAATGTCTCGTTCCCCAAGTTGTACGTACGTTTAAGCATAGGAGAACCCGCCATGGGCGTTGATGTGAACCCCTTTGTCATCTGGCCTGAACTTACCCGGATGGTAACTTGAGGAGGGTTTTTTCCTCATTCTATTGCTTTGTTATTGAGTCATATAAACCCATTTAACTTTTTTATTGTAATTGAAAATTCCCTTTTTCATTTCCTGTTGATGCTCTAACCATATTGAATTACAGAAGGTAGTGTTGGTCCTATTTCTTTTTTAACACCACGGCAAAACCTCCACCTTGCTTCATGGTTACTTTCATGGAATTTGATTTGGTGAGGTTCTTCTTTTCCACTTTATAATCCCCAGCTATCCTATTGGCATTGATACCGTCTAATAATAAGGTAGCTTCATAGTTTCCCGAATCCAAAAAGGACAGGTCGATATCGATTTCCCTTTCGGTCCAATTGTTGAGCCCGCCAATGTACCAATCGTTTCCTTTTTTACGGGCAATGACCACATATTCACCGATCTTTCCTGATAGGGCCTTGGTATCGTCCCAGGAAACAGGGACTTCAGATAGGAATTGGAGCAAATCAGGATATTTTTCATACTGGGTAGGAGAGTCGCACAACATTTGCAAAGGCGCATAATACACCACATACATCCCTATCTGGTGCATACGGGTACCCTGACTCATAGGGTTGGACCTGTTTATGTAAAAGTTGCCCTTGGTACTGTTGTTCATGGCTCCGGGCGTATAATCGATCGGGCCGGCCAACATACGGGTAAATACGATATCCACATTGTGGGAAGGGGTAATGTCCTTAGCGAATTTGTTGTATTCGTTGCCCTTTACCCCTTCAAAATTAATGACATTGGGATACGTTCTATGAAGTCCCGTAGGTTTGCTTGCCCCATGATAATCCACCAATAATTGCCGTTTGGCAGATTCGGCGGCAATCCGCTCATAAAAATTAATTGCCAATTGGTCGTCCCTATCTATAAAATCGACCTTGGTGCCAGCAACGCCCCATTCTTTAAATTGATCCAAGGCATCGGTCATCTGTCGGTCCAAAACCTTCCAGATACACCAAAGAATAATTTTCACCCCTCGTTCTTCACCATATTTTACCAAATGAGGGACATCGATATTGGGAACGGGCAACAACAAATCAAACTGATCAGACCAACCCTCGTCCAAGATGACGTATTCAATATTGTTTTTGGCAGCAAAATCAATGTAATATTCGTAAGTGCGATTGTTTACCCCGGTCTCAAAATCAACTCCCTCCAGATTCCAATCGTTCCACCAGTCCCAAGCCACTTTTCCAGGCTTGATCCAGTCCGTGTTAATTTTTGATGGGCGTGCCAATTTATAGACCATATCGGAATCGGCTAAGTCTACGTCGTCTTCACCAATAACCATGGCCCTCCATGGAAAAGCACGTGTACCCCGGGTCTTGGCTATATATTTTGCTCTCTCTACTACCCTTTTGCCAAATAATCCCCAATTACCATCTTCAAAAGATAAGGGGTATTGAGGAAATAAACCCACCAAGTATGAGCGATCATGGCCATCTTCACGCTTTAAGTATAGCCCCGGATAGTCGTGTACATCGGACTCTATCAGGGAAACCTTGAGATTGCCTTCATCAACAACGAGGGGAAGTGAAACATAATCCTTTTCCTTTAAATCATTCAAAAGGGTTCTTGTATAAGGCTTTTCAAAAGAGGTCTGGAAATCACCCACGACATGGGCGTATAATTTATGGTTCTTTCTGAATCGATAACCTACCTCTTCATCTTTGATGGTAATGCCCTTTTTGAACCGAGTGATGAACCGATAGGCAACCCCATCATCATAGGCCCTGAAAACCAAACTGTAATTCCCTTCAAAATCCAACTTCAATTCATTGTACGCTTCCTTAATATTTTTACGGATTCCCCATACGGTTTCAATGGTGTTTGAAACGGATTGTGTGGCACTATTGACCATTTTGGGGCGATGGCCCAATACTGTACCATTGCCCAAGGTCATGGAAATGGGGGAATACCATACCACCTCCTGATTTCCATAATCCACGGCATAATAGATTTTATCCGTAAATTTTACCTTAAGTTTTATATTGCCCTCTGGTGAAGTGATTTGGTGGTCTTGGCCTTTGGATTCTATAATACCAAAAAGGCAAATTATAAATAGTAAAAACTTAGTTGACATCTTCATAATATTTAGTCTTAGGTAATGTTTAGGGCTATTTAAAATCCAGTAATTTTACTTCGCCCGGCTCAAGAACAAGTTGCAAATCATCTCCATAGTTAAGTGTAGTTTTAGAAAAAGAACTCGCATTGTCAAGGGGAGAAGATACGCTATAATTTTTTTTACCCAAAACAAGACCCAATTGCCTTTTCAATGAAATGGTATAGGTTTTTTGTTCTTTTGATGGATTGTGAAACGACAGATATCCCCCGTTAGTGTTCCAGGCCGAATATCCATATACTTCACCTTTTTTTGGATCGCCCCCATGCATTCTTGCCCTTTTAAAATAAGGAAAAGCATCATGCGCCCATTGTAGTCCTTTTGCCAAGGTATCCCAATCTTCTTGTGAAAGTTCTTCGGTCTTGATATACAGTTCGACAAATCCCGTACCTCGAGACAGGTTCATGAGCAAATACTGTTCAAAAACCTCTTGACTTTCTCCTGTTTTGGTCTTTTTTGGTTCATGGTTAAAGACAGAGTGTATTGGAAATTGGGTGTGTTCTTTTTGCCAAGTATCGTAATAAACACCATCACGATAGACCATTTCTTGGGTACGATTACTTCCATCGGCAGCATCACCTGCATTAATCATCCAAACAGCGTCAATATACATTAACCACCATGGACTTAAATAGGCTCCGTTTGAAATAACGACGTAAACATCAGGATTGATTTCGTGTTGTTTTTTGAACAATTTCATGAGGCGTTCGGTGCCTGCTACCAAATAGTAAGTTTTGAGTTCATCATATTTCGGGTCGTTTAAGAGAGAATCTGAGGGCATTAGATTTTTGGTATCTAATTGTGGCATGCTGGGTACCCCGTAATCACTACCATTAAGTTCAAATTCGCGTGTATATAAATGACCAAAAATACCATCTAATTTAAAGTAAGTTACACCTGTATTGGTCAATTCTAAAATCCGGTCCTCAAGCAACTGCATGTATTTGGGGCCTGCCATTGACATCCACTTTCCTAAAACCTCAAAACCTTGTTCCTTATATCTTTTTGCAGCAGGTTCAGCTCCAAAAAGGCAACCAGGACTCATCCATAACCCCAAATTTGAATTGGCATTTTGCACATTGTTGACACTGGTAGCAAAATCGGTATCGAATTTTTTATTGACCTTCCAGGTTTTGTCCGACCAATCGGCCTTCACATCTTGCCAACCATCGTCAATTACATAAGCCTTTAATGGAGGCACACCTCGTTCCGTGACCAATTTCTGATGGATTTTGGCAACACTTTTACCAAACTTCTCCTTATCGACCTTATCCCAAAAATCGAACCAACTGTTGTACTGTACTTGCAAACGAAGTGGTCTTACCCTAATAATATCTATATAATCGAAGAAAGCATCTTGTATAAACTCCCCAGAATCTGCTGTACCCATAACGGCCTTATAACTAGTGTAGGTTTCGTTGGCCGCAATCTGTTTTCCCCATTGGTAACCACAATAGCCCTGACCATCTTTTACAAAGTTATAGGACGCGGGAAATTCAGTACCCCAAAAGGTGGCAGATGACTTACTGAATAGGGGTTGCCCCAGACCAGGTTTCCATTGTGCATCTGCTTGCGCAGTGATTTTCTTGATTTTATAGGCTTGTTCAATACCTGGGATGGCGATTTGATCGACATCTATGCGCTCTAAAGTAATCGGTTTTTCGGAACGTATTTTTAGGTATTTCCTCGAATAAAAATCAGTCTCTTGCAATTCATAATGTACTTCTACTTCCAATTGGTGTACACTGTTCTCCAGTAAAAAGGAAAGTTTTGAAGGGCTCTCTTCTAAAGTGCGCACAAAAACAAAGTCATTTGAATTTAATATTACATCGGTTCCTTCGACATGGGTTCCTTCAGAGATGCGGAGACTGAATTCCCCACTGGCCGAAACGGCTATTTTTTTTCCAGCTATTTTGTTATTGACCTCTAGGGTCCGAAGCTGCTGATTCTCAATTACCAGCGTTCTTGAAACATATTTGTTGCCTATTTCAAAAATAGGTTTTTCGGTTTTACAACTAAATGACAAGATTGTCACGAATAGAACCAAAACCGTTGACCATCCCCGTATTTTTAAGGTGTTTGCTGTAGAAATTCCGTTCAACAACTGTTGTTTTTGTACCATCAGATTTTGTTTATATGTTTAATCAATATTCAAATACAATTGCATTTGTTCAAATTGTTTAGAACATTTTGAACAAATGCAATTAATCTGCCATAATCTCTTATTCCACAGACACACGGACACATTACTATTTTGCTCTCTCCTAGTTATGCTTTAGTTCGGTTTCAAGTATTCCAAATTTCCACGGAAGGCTCCAATACTTATCTGGAGTATAGTTTTCACCTCTTTCATTTGCAATAATCCCTTGCATTAAAAACTTAACATTAATTGGATCATATTCTATTTCTTGATTATAGTTAGTTCGTATCATCTCGCCATGAGACACCTCTTCTGGCCAACCTTTGTTTTCTTTATTGATCACAAGAAGTGGTTTAGAAGCATAGTCAGCATATTTTACTTGCCATGGACCTGCAATATCTTTAGAGTGATAAAGAGAATAGGAACGTATTCTACTTTTTTTCATATTGGAAGTTTCATAAATCATATGATACTCATTCATTCCTTTGGCTTTATAAATATGAGCTGCTTCTCCAAATTCAATATTTGGACTCTCAACAAGCGCAATGGGATTATTTAAATCGAATCCGATCGGAAAATCTTCAATTTTGGTGCGAACAGCATATACTGATTTGTAATTACGAGAATAGGTCAGGTAAGCATAGTTTTTATCACAAACCACATAAAAATCTACCCAATCGTTTTCTTCGAATTTTTCAATAAGAGGTTTTGGTTGTGTCCATGATGTATAATCTTCAATATTATCGGTTGTTGAATAAAGTGGTTGTACATTGTTCCAATATCCTTGAAAAACTAGATACCATTTTTTTTGAGGCTCAAAATAAAACACCTGAGGAGCTGCATACTTTTTAGCCAAATTCTCTACGTTTGAGAAAACCAACATATTTCGCTCTCCTTCATTAAGGTCAGACAATTCTGAAGCATTGGTGTAACCTATTTGAAGCTCATCTGGTCCGCCAAATGCGGTATAAAATAAGTGCCATTTATTGTTATAATGGACAATGCTTGGATCTTTAACAGAAACATCATCAAAGCTATTTTCGCTGCTGGCTTTAAAAACAGGTTTGTTTACCGTCCAGGAAATTTGATGTTTGCTCTGTCCGTAACAACTACCATTCATTCCTACGATGAATAGTATATATAATAGGATTTTTAAATTATTCGGCATAATGTTTTTTTATAAAACTTATATGTATCCGTGGTTTTACCAATATAAATTACCCCTCAACTAATACTCAAAAACAACACCAATATGCCCCTTCATTTTTGGAACGGTTACTTGTACCTTGTTTCCTTTTTGACGGAATTTGACCGATTTTTTGTTTGGAACGGTATAGCACTTTTTAACTTTTTTAGGAACATTAATTTCTAAATCGATATTATGAAGAGGCACAATATCTTCAATTATTTGGGCAATACCCCTTTGAATAGGAACAGCATATAACAAATGGGCCACATAACGATTTTTTTGAGGTTGGTGCAATAGGTTAACCCTTCCGGCACTCGGTAAATCTGTACGTACCATTGGTTTGGTGTGCACCAAATCTAAAGCGTTTCTAAAAATATCACGATGTACCTTAGCACCTACTTCAAAATATTGTTCTCCCAACGGATGGGCCACATAGACCATGTTGCCTTTTTGGATAACACTGGGATGTGTTGCCTTTTCCATTTTGTACGGAGTGTTCCGGTGCGAACTATAGTGTTTTAGTGTTCTACTAAAGTAAGGTTCGTGAATATGCCCTAAAACTTTAGTCCCTGCTTTTGCGGCAACTCTAGTTGCTGGAACATAATTCAAATATGGCGATCTTGGTAAATTTTTTGCAATGGCATCACCTACCAAGGTATAATCAATGTCGTAATTGGCGGGGCCAACGTAATCGGCTCCAAAATCTACAGTGAACTGCGCCGTATCACGATCCAAAGTTCCGTCGCCCATAATCAACAATTTTCCACCCCGCTCTATAAAGGCATCTACTTTTTGCTGCTGCTCAGACGAAAGAGCTACGCCATCATTCAAAATAAGGGTTTCTAGATTGCTCCAATCTTTAATATGGTTTACTATTACAAAATCGAGCTGTTCTTCCAGTAACATTCGAACTGTACCCTCATCACTGGGTTTCTTAAAGGAAAGTAATACCCCAAGGTTCGCTACATCTTCACTCTCTACTCCATAATCCTCAATTTTTTGTACATAATCAAAGGCATAACCTATGTTTTTATAGGTTTCGGGTTCCATAACCCCTGAAGGATGCAATTGATCTCCAAAGTTTGCCCTTGCTCCAAAAGCAACCATTGATGCCGCTTCGTACCAAAGTGCATCTTTATTTTTAAAACCTCCGAATTCACCCCAGGCGGTATGGAATTTTCCGCTCATAGCCACTACAGGTTTGTCCAAAGGGTTAAAAAATTTGGCCCGCATGGGGAATACATCATAACCGTCCCATGTGGTAGGCAAATCTTCCAAATCTTGTTTGGTATTATATTGGTACAGGGTATCGTTAATTACATTAGTAAATCGGAAAGAGGTACTCCAATTGTAAAAAATAGAAGCATTTGGCTTGTGTTTCTCAATAAGGGTATTGGTCTCATCAAAAAATTGCTGCATTTTCTTTTTGTGGTGCTCCAAAGCTTCTGCTTCATTATCTGGATTCACACCATTCTTTTTCATATCGGCGATACTGGCCGGACTGTAATTAGGACCATCCATGGGAATGAGGTCGAACCAATATCCGTCAAGGTCATAGTTCTTCAATAATTCTTCGGTCTGTTTTAAAATCAAATCTTTGTAGGTTCCTTCTGGGGAAAGCAGGGTCCAGAAAGTATAGGGCAGAGATTCGTTATGGTCACCTGCATTGATCTGGGGCAATGGGGTGTTGATTTGGCAGTACGTCTTTCCTTCCTTATTGATTACGGCCCACTCTGGGTGTTCGGCATAATCGTTTTGGGACCATCCTATGGCAAAATAAGCCTGTACCCGTACCCCGATTTCATGGCAGGCCTCGATTTGTGCCTTTAACAAATCAAAGGAAAGGTGTGGGTGTTTGTTTCCGGCTTTAGTATCATAGTAACTCCAACCATGATGGCCTTTGGCAAAGACATTGATGGAATTGACCTTGCCCAATTTCAAGGCTTCCTGAAACTGCTTTTTGTCAAACTTTTCCCCTATTTCCGTAATATATTCGGAGGTGTGAAAATCTAAATGTACCTGTCGGGTACCTTCGTCTTGTGCCTGAGCTAGTTGCAGCCCCAATACAACTACTAATACTGATAAAAGATGTTTCATGATATTATTTATTATTATTGATTCCATTAAATTATATAGTAACCTCAGAATTGATTTCTGAGATTTTTACAGGTCTATTTTCCATCAAAGATTTTTTAGCGGCCAACCCAATCCGTAAAGATTGTAGTCCATCTTCTCCATCTACGGGTACATTTTCATTACTTGTAAGTGCATCCACAAAATCTTGTATTTCGGTTTTATAGGCCTGGGCATATCGTTCTAAGAAAAAGTGAAGGGGCAATGCACCGTGTATTCCATCTTTATTGTGTAGTTTATGGGTATCGTGCAAATTGTTATTTCCCTGTACCATTCCTTTAGAACCGAATACCTCAACACGCTGATCGTAACCGTATGCGGCCTCTCTACTATTATCTATTACGGCCATGGTGCCATCGGTATAGGTTAGGGTCACTATGGCGGTATCGATATCGCCTGCTTTGCCAATGGCATCATCTATCAAAACGGCTCCTTTGGCATAGACTTCCTCTACTTCTTTTTCAACGATAAAACGAGCCATATCGAAATCATGGATGGTCATATCCAAAAACAAGCCTCCCGACTGTTTAATATAGGACACTGGTGGAGCACCCGGATCCCTACTGGTTATTTTTACCAAATGGGGCTCACCAATCTGACCACTTTTTACTACATTCTTCACTTTCTTGAACTCTTGATCAAATCTTCGGTTAAAGCCCAACATGAGTTTGACATTTGTTGCCTCAACAACCTGTAGAACGTTCATAACTCTATTTAAATCAAGATCTAAAGGTTTTTCACAAAAAATATGTTTTCCGGCTTTGGCCGCTAGTTCAGCATAGTTTGCGTGGGTATCTGTTGGAGTACAGATTATTACAGCATCAACCTCTGGAAGTGCCAATAACTCTTCGTAGGTTGCTACAGTTAAAGAAACTCCTTGATCTCTTGCATATTGTAACGAAGCCTCTATAGGGTCGGTTACTGCTACTACTTCTGCATGAGGCATTTGGAGCAAGTTGTCTAAATGTATTTTCCCTATCCTACCCAATCCAGCAACTGCAAATTTTATTTTTTTCATTATAAGCCTAAGGTTTTTATATAATCTCTATTGAATTGTGCACAAGCTTTTGGGTCCCCCATTCCGGGTAGAACATCTTGCTCTACTACAATCCAATCATTATAATTTATTTTATTTAAATAGTCTACAACAGCTTTAAAATCGACTGCACCTTCTCCTAATTTACAGAATACTCCTCGCTTTATGGCGTCAAAATAATCTCCATTGGCTATACGGGATTCTTCGGCCTTACCGGGATGATAATCTTTAAAATGCACATGCCAGATCCGATCGGCATATTTTTCGAGAGCATCCATAGGGTTTCCCCCTCCAAAGGCATAATGTCCCATATCCAGACACAATCCTAATAGTTTTGGATCGGTCAGGGCCATCAATTTATCAATCTCTTCAGGAGTTTCAATGTACCCCGCACAATGGTGATGAAATACGGTGCGAATACCAAAAGTATCTTTTACTGTTTTGGCTATAGCATTTGCCCCTTTGGCATAAGTAGCCCACTGTGTTTCGGTAAGGCCCATTTCTGGTTGGATCCTTCCAGCATTTTGGGTACGCTCAGATACAGATCCATTATCATCGGCAAGTACAATAAAGGCATTTTTATAACCTGCCTTGAACATGAGTTCCGCTGTTTTCAAGGCCGTTGTAAGACCCTTTTCATGTGCGGTGTCTTCCGCTAATGCTACGGGAACGAACGCTCCTAAAAGTTCCAAGCCCCTTTTGTTTATTTCTTCTTTTAACCGATTAGGGGTGGTAGGCATATACCCCCAATCACCTAATTCAGTACCTACATAGCCAGTTTCCTTAATCTCATTCAAAACCTGTTCAAAACCGATTTCCTCCGATTTTTCTTCCAAATCGAATTCCAACGCGCCCCATGAACAAGGGGCATTTGCAATTTTAATCATGAAATAAGGGTATTAAAATTTTCTACTCCAGTTTTTTGGCCATCTCTCTATTACTACCTTGGTCTGGGTGAAGAACTCAATCGCATGTCTTCCCTGTCCGTGCAAATCTCCAAAGAACGATTCTTTCCAACCTGAAAACGGAAATTGTGCTACAGGAGCAGCTACGCCAATATTGATACCTACATTACCGGCCATAACTTCACTTCTGAATTTACGTGCTGCCAAACCGTCTCTTGTAAAAATACAAGCCATGTTTCCATATCGACCTTGGTTTATAAAATCTATGGTTTGGTCTAATTCATCAAAATTCACCAAACTCATTACCGGACCAAATATTTCAGTCTCCATAACCTGGCCCTGTAAAGGCAGGCCTTCTAATATGGTTGGGGCTACAAAGTTTCCTTTTTCAAATCCGGATACTTTTGTATTACGCCCGTCCAACAATAGATTACCGCCTTCATCTACACCTTTTTGTATGAGCCCTTCTATCCGTTGTTTGCTCTCAGGGGTAATTACCGGTCCCATTTCCGTTGCCTTATCCAAGCCATACCCTACAGTTCGGGATTTTGCCGCTTCTACCAAGGCTTCGGTAAATTGTCCTTTGTTATCTCCTGTAGGAATGATTACGGAAGCAGCTAAACAGCGCTGTCCGGCACAACCGTAAACGGAATCTATTATAATTTTTGTGGTCAGATCTACATCGGCATCGGGCATAATAACGACCGGGTTTTTAGCACCTCCCTGCGCCTGTACACGTTTGCCGTATTTGGTGCCTTCTGAATAAATATATTTTGCCACCGGTGTTGACCCTACAAAACTAATAGCCTTTACTTTAGGATGTTGCAATAGGGTGTCCACGGAATCTTTACCACCATGCACCAAACTGAGCAAGCCTTTGGGCAAATCTAGTTTTTGGTCAATAAGCTCAAAAACATATTGCATGGTCATGGGTACTTTTTCTGAAGGCTTTATGATAAATGCGTTTCCTGTAGCAATAGCATAAGGCAAGAACCAAAAAGGAATCATACCTGGAAAATTGAATGGAGTAATACAACCACATACACCCAAAGGTTGACGAATCATAAATTCATCGATACCACTGGCGATATTCTCTGAAAATTCAGATTGTCCCATTACATAGGCACCACATGCTACTTCAACGTTTTCAATAGCTCGTTGCAGTTCTCCTAATGATTCTCCATAAGTTTTTCCACATTCATCGGTAATCAATTTGGCAATTTCTTCCTTATGATCCTCTAGAAGGGTTTTTAGTTTAAAAAGGGGCTGTACCCTTCGCATGGTAGGTACATCTTTCCATTCCAAATAGGCTTGGTGCGCCAATTCAATGGCCTGGTTCATGTCCTTAGCAGTGTCGGGGCCAAAAGGTACTTTGGCCAATGTCTCTTGATTGGCCGGATTCAACACGTCGATTGTTTGATTTGATACGCTTTCCGTCCAAACGCCGTCTATATAATTTCTTAAAATGTTCATTTTTATTATGGCTTAAATACTATTTGTTTTTATTGTGTTTGTTCTTAAATCAGTTGCTTCCAAGCAAGATGTATATCAATATGGTTATGCCACACAGGGCTATGGACATGGGTTTGGTGTATTTCCAGGAAACCAAATCTACTACCCCTACATCGGTTACTTCGTACATATTCTTTCTGGGTCGGAAATAGGAAACGGCATACATGATAATGACGTTCAGTATGAACTCGATTCCCCAAAGGTGTACAAAATGTATCCCGTGCGAAGTGTATCCCCATGACATAAAAATGTAAAAGAAGAGCCCAAAGATCAAGGCTGTTTTTGCGCCCAAGGCAGATACTTTTTTCATAAAGAACCCTGCCAATAGGATGGATGCAATCGGAATAAAGAAAATTCCGTTCAATTGTTGCAATAATTGATATAGCCCATCGGATGCGTTGGCTACCAAAGGAGCCGTAAATATGGCTGCTATGGCCAAAACGGCCGATGTTATCTTACCTACCCGTACCATACTTGAATCGCCAGCTTCTTTATTGATATGTCTTTTATAGATTCCAACACTGAACAGGGTGGCGATGGAGTTCAATACCGAATTGAACGTACTCAGCACCGCTCCCATGATTACGGCCGCAAAGAAACCGATCATCCAAACGGGAAGCACTTTTTTTACCAATTCTGGATATACCGCATCTTGGTTGTCGTAAAAAGAATCTTGAAAATAGTAGTAGCAGATAACCCCGGGAAGGATAATGACCAAGGGAATCAATATCTTAAAAAGACCTGTCAGCAATAAGCCTTTTTGGGCCTCCTTAAGGTTTTTTGCGCCCAAGGCCCGTTGTATAATGGTCTGGTTCATACCCCAAAAATAGAGTTGGTTGATGATCAATCCGGTAAAAAGCACTTCAAAGGGCAAAACGGAATCTGCCGCTCCGATGACGTTAAATTTTTCAGGGGCAAATTCATATACCTTGACCAAACCATCTACAATATTGCTATCGCCAATGGCCCATAGGGCAAAAAAAGGAATCAATAATCCGCCCACCAAGAGCCCCACACCGTTTATGGTATCCGAGTAAGCTACTGCTTTCAAACCTCCAAAAATGGCATAGATCGATCCAATGGCCCCAATGGCCACTACAGTAATCCACAAGCCTTCGGTTTTGCTTACACCAAAAATATCGGAAATACCAAATAGACTTTCAATGCCAATAGCACCTGAGTACAACACAATTGGCAATAGGGTAATGACCATTGATAAAATTAGGATCAGGGCCACCAAGGTTCTGGTGGTTCCATCGAACCGATTTTCCAAAAACTGAGGAATCGTGGTCAGTCCCATTTTTAAATATTTGGGAATGAAAATCACGGCGGCGATGACTAAAGCTATGGAAGACGTAACCTCCCAGGCAATGACAATAAACCCATTGACATAAGAGTTACCGTTCATACCGATCAGGTGTTCCGATGAAATATTGGTCAATAACATGGATCCTGCAATGACCACCCCGGTCAAACTTCGCCCGCCCAAGAAATACCCTGCGGTTGAGTTTAAATTGGTCTTCCGAAGGCTATACCATGTGAAAAAGGCGACCCCACCCGTAAAAAGGATGAAAGAAGTTAAGGTGATCATTAAATTGCTGTCCATAATCTATTGGTTTATTTGATTTTAGAGGTAGTGCTTTTGCGTTTTTTTATTGTCCTTATACGTTTTTAATGATTTTTTTACTGCTTCTTTTTCCGATACTTGAGCAATGGCAACGTCCCACCAGGCAAACCCGGGAACCGCTTTTTTTCGATCTACCTCAATATAGATGAAGACGGTCCGGTCAATGGTCTTGGCTTCTTTTAACGCCGCTTTCAATTCTTCTACATTTTTGGCCTTAATGACGTAGGCACCCATACTTGCTGCATTAGCTGCATAGTCAATGGGCAATAGACCCCCATCCAGTTGTTGTGTTTCTTCGTTTCTATATCGATAATAAGTACCGAAACCATCGCTACCTACAGAACTGGACAGACTTCCAATGCTGGAATACCCATCATTATTGAGCATCACAACGGTCATTTTGATTTTCTCCTGTATTGCGGTCACCATTTCCTGGGCCATCATGAGATAACTTCCATCGCCCACCATAACATAAACTTCCCCATCGGGATTTGCCATTTTGGCCCCTAATCCTCCGGCGATTTCATAGCCCATACAAGAATATCCGTATTCTAAATGGAATCCTTTAGGGTGCGACGTTCTCCATAATTTATGAAGGTCGCCCGGCAAACTTCCGGCAGCGCATAAAACAATATCCTTATCCGTAGCAATGGCATTGACCGCTCCTATCACCTCTCCCTGAAAAGCAGGGGATTCATTTTTTTCAGCATAGATTTCTGAGACAAAGGCATCCCAACTTTTATTAAGTTCTTTGACCTTGTTCGCATAAGCTGAATCTACTTTATAATCGGAAAGTGCATTGTCAATGGCTTCTAAAATAGCCTTGGCATCGCCTGTTAGAGGGATAGCCCCATGTTTAAAGGAATCAAATTCCGCAATATTGATATTGATGAACTGCACATTTGGATTTTGAAATGCAGATTTTGAGATGGTGGTAAAGTCACTGTATCGTGTACCTATACCAATTACCACATCAGCTTCTTTTGCAATTTCATTGGCTCCGGGGGTTCCGGTAACACCCATAGCCCCTAGGTTTTGAGGTTCATCATAGGTTAGCGAACCTTTGCCTCCATAAGTTTCGGCTACGGGTATTCCCGTTCGGTTGACGAAATTTTTCAGTACGGTGGTTGCCCCACTGTAAATGGTTCCCCCACCAGAAACAATCATTGGGTTCTTACTTTTGGCAAGAACTGATATCGCTTTCTTTAAAAGTGATGCATCTGGCATTGGTCTAGCTATATGCCATACTTTTTTATCGAATAATGCTTCTGGAAAGTCAAAAGCTTCTGCCTGTACATCTTGGGGAATACTCAAGGTTACGGTACCGGTTTCGGCTGGCGAAGTAAGTACTCGCATCACTTCTGGTAATGAGGTAATTAATTGCTCAGGACGATTGATACGATCCCAGTATTTGGATACGGGTTTAAAACAATCGTTCACAGAAATATCTTGTGTATTAGCAGATTCTAACTGCTGTAATACAGGAGCAACTTGCCTTGTAGCAAAAATATCGCCCGGTATCAGTAATACGGGAATCCTATTGATTGTAGCCCCTGCCGCAGCCGTTAACATATTAGTAGCTCCCGGTCCAATGGACGAGGTGCAGACAAAGGTCTGAAGGCGATTTTTGACCTTTGCATAGGCCGCTGCCGCATGTACCATGCCCTGTTCGTTTCGGGCTACATAAAAAGGAAAGTCCAAGCTTTGGTGTAATGCTTGCCCAACACCTGCAACATTACCATGCCCGAAAATGCCAAAACAACCTGCAAAAAATCGATTTTGCACACCATCACGCTCAACATATTGATTCTTTAAGTATGTTATCGTAGCCTGTGCTACCGTAAGTTTCCTTGTTTTCATAGTTTAATATTCATTGTTCGTTAACTGTTATAAATAGAATATTTTTCAATTCAAAACCCATAACTTTTAACTCATCACTTATGCTTGCTAAAACCCTCCTTTTTCTTCAATAAATTTTAAGGACTCTTCAAGGGTAGGCATAAAATTAGCACATCCGTTTTTTGTTACTACTTGAGCACCACTGGCATTGCCCATTCTACAGGCCTTATACAAATCCCATCCTTGTAATATGCCATATAAGAACCCTCCGGCAAAGGCATCACCTGCACCTAGTACGTTCAGCACTTCAACAGGAAAGCCGGGAACATCTTCTTTTTCGCCATTGGATCTATAAATTGTAGCTCCGTCTTCACCCCGTTTTACAATAAGTATTTCGATGCCAGAAGAAAGCAATCTGTCTATTGAAACATCAATATCTCCCTTAATTTCCGGAGCGGAGATTTGTTGGTCTTTAATGGTTACTTGCGAGGCATCGTCCATGGTGGCTGCCAATATCTCTTCCTCTGTACCTATGGCTATCTTTACTCGTGGAAGTATGGCCCGTACCGTTAATCCGAAGGCTCTGTAGTCATGCCATTGATCAGCTCTAAAATCAAGGTCCAAAACTACATCTACGTTATTTTTATTTGCAATTTCCGTAGCAAAAAAAGTAGCACTTCTACTTGGTTCTACATTTAATGCCGTGCCGTTAATCAGTAGTATTCTGTAATCAGGAATATTAGCATTCTGTACGTCGTCAATATCAACCTGACTATCGGCCGCATTATCACGATAATAGACTAACGGAAACTTATCTGGTGGCTCAATTCCTAAGACCACAGCACTACTTCTTGTGCCATTTTTAACAGGAATGTTTTGGGTATTTACATTTTCTCGCTTTAAAAAATCAAGAATAAACTCACCTACTTTATCATTACCCACTGCTGTAAGCAAACTAGCATTAACACCCAAACGTGCACAGGCCACCGCAATATTCAATGGAGATCCACCTACAAAGGCATCAAAACCCTCAATAGCATTAAAAGGAGTACCAATATTTTGAGAATATAAATCGATTGATGACCTACCAAAGGTGATGACATCATGTTTTTTATCGGACATAAAATTATTTTTTATTCATTTCTGCCGTTACTAAAGGCAATCTCTTATCTTTTTCGGACCATGAATCATAGATCCATTCATGATCGGGATCTGTGGTATTCGCCAAGCATTGATCGGTACCTGCCAAAAAATTCAGATAATAGCAATGAAAACCATGCTCTGCTACCACAGGATGAAACCCTTTGGGTATCATAACCACATCGTCATGTCTTGGTCTTACAATTTCGTCCAAAGACCGATCCTTTGTGTACACCTGCTGTATGGCATAGGCTTCGGGTTTTTGAAACTTATAGAAATAGGTTTCTTCTTGAACGGGCTCCAGTACATTGCCTTCATCATCTAAAATGCGTTCATCGTGTTTGTGTGCCGGAAAGGAGCTCCAATTGCCTGAAGGCGTATAAACTTCTCTACATACCATTTTACTACATCCAAAGCCTGGTGGTACCAAATCATTGAACTGTCTGGTGGCGTTATCACCCCCAAAAATGACCACTGGAGTATCTTCAGGAGTCACGAATTTTGGTGGAAAGTCTTCATCAACAGCACACCAGCCATAAGCAATGTCTAAATTGGCACTGGTAGCCTCAAGTGTAAAATTTGTATTTCTGGGAAGATATAGTGTATGAGCCACCCCACTAAACACGTCTTTACGACCATTTACAGTTTCCCAATTTCCTTTATCACTGGTCACCTTGAAATTTCCGCTTAACAATACGATAACCAATTCATTTTCTTCTGTATCCCATTTCCATTGCGCCCCTAACTTTAATTGTCGGGCTTCAAAATTTAAGTACTCCCAATTTGCCGATTCAGGCGATATACTATGATAGGTATCGGAATCTTTTTTAGGTTTTACTAATAAGGGTGACATTGTACTCATTATATAGTTTTGTATGTTCTAATTTCATTTGCTCTTCCGGTTGCGCCCAAGAGGTCGAATTTTTCAAGCATAAACTTTTCTTGTTCATCTATATAGGTCTGTCCAGGTACAATGGGGTCAAAAAGTTCGGGGGTATTTTTAAAAAATTCTCGGTGTACACGGGTCCATAATAATCGGGTGTCTGTAGCAATATTTATTTTACAGACACCGTAAGCAATGGATTTGACGATTTCATCTGGGGCTACACCGGCAGCGCCCTCATTCAAAAGACCTCCACTTTGGTTGATTCGTTCAATTTCAGCACTATTTACCGCTGAACCACCATGAAGGACAATGGGAAACCCCGGAATCCTGTTCTGGATCTCTTCCAATATATTGAACTGAATACCCTGTCCGCCAGAAAATTTGTATGCACCGTGACTTGTACCCACGGCGACCGCCAGACTATCGCAGGCTGTTTTTTGCACAAATTCCACCACTTCATCGGGTTGGGTGTATTTGGCATGTTTCTCATCAATGGAAATGTCATCCTCTACACCACTGAGCACGCCCAGTTCGGCCTCAACGGCTACATTGTTCTTATGGGCTTTTTCTACAACGGCCTTTGTTCTTTGTATGTTGGTTGCAAAATCATCGTGGGAAGCATCGATCATTACCGAATTGTATTTTTTTGATGCAATGGCATCAAAAGCATGTTCTTCCGTACCATGGTCCAAATGAACGGCATAGGTCGCTTTCGGATAAATCTTGGCCGCTGCCGAAACCATGGCCAACAACATATTAGGATGTGCATAATTACGTGCGACCGGGGTCATTTGAACAATGAAAGGAGCATTAGCTCTTTGTCCTGCCTTAAACAACCCATGCACCTGCTCCATAGTAAAGACATTCACCGCTGCAATGGCGTATTTGCCATAACAGGCCTCGAACAATATTTTGGGAGAAACGTTCATAAAAACTAACTGTTTTTGAATGGCTAATCATCCATCCAATCACCCAAAACAACAATAAAATATTTAGTCCATAAAGTATTGTATGCTGAAATCTTATGCAAAGGTTTGCATTGAATAAAACCCAACGAAGATTCAGATGACAGGTTTAAAGCCTTATATTTGAATAGGTTGAAATTAATATGTACCTTAATCAATGAATGGTGATATCTAAGAATGCAAATGTTAAAATGGACATTCTTAAAGATTTGATAATCTTCCCCCAGTTTGTTTTTTCTTTCTTTGGGAAGTAAAATAGTTAGGTAAACCAAAGTTTTATGTCAGCTTCAAACGATACTTTGCTCCTCCTTCTAAAGGAAAACAATGAGTTTGCTTTCCAGCAGATTTATAACAGGTATTGGAAACGACTATTTCAAATTGCCTTTTCCATTCTTCAGAACGAGGAGCTGGCCAAAGATGCCATACAGGACGTTTTCGTGAAAATATGGACCAAACGTCATGATTTGGATATCAAACATCTGGAGGCGTATCTCTACCGGGCGGCAAAATTAAAGTGTTTTGAAATTCTTCGCCGATCCAAGATCAAACAAAAAGTATTGAATAGATTCAACAAAATTACTGAAGGAAACAATGTAGATGAAACCATTGATTACCACGATACCCAGGACAAAATAAGCCGGGCAATGCAAAATATTCCGCAAAAAAGCCTTAGGGTATTTCAAATGAGTAGAAATCAAAATCTTTCTAACAAACAGATTGCCGAAGAATTGGACATTTCCTATAAAACCGTTGAATACCATATTTCGGTTTCCTTAAAACATCTAAAAAAGGTAATGGGTTTCTTTTTTTGATTTTATATTTATTTCCTTCTTATCCAGTTACTTGCGAATAATCCCATACAATTATACAAATGGTGAAATTATTTTTTTTAACTTTTTATTAGGGTATCTGGTCTTTGGTGCATCTATAAAGAGGAGACCTATGGTTATGAGCGAAAAAGAATTGAAAAAACTTCTTGGCGGATATTTAAACGATACTTGTTCTGATCAGGAGAAGGTTTTTTTGGATACCTTTTTTGATAGTTATGGGATAGAAAGTGATTTGGGAGGACTGTCGGATTTTGATTATGATCTCTTGAAAAAAGAGATGATGGGCAATATCAAGAAAAAAGTTCGCGGAATTGAGGGAAGGCAAAAAAAATCCGGATATTCCCTATGGAGACCATGGTATGGGATCGTTGCTTCATTTTTGGTTCTTTTGGGCATAAGCGTTGGGTTTTTGTTGCAGACTCCAGAAAAAATCGAGGTAAAACAGCCTCTTCTTTTGACACAGACCAGTTTATCGGGTCAAAAAACCGATATCGTATTGAGTGATGGCACTAAAATACGTTTAAACTCCGGTAGTACGTTGGTATTTCCCGATAGCTTTGGAAATATGGCCTCAAGGGAGGTTACCTTGATAGGAGAAGCCTTTTTTGATGTAACGCCCAATCCTTCAAAACCTTTTATCATCAACTCGGGGGAACTGGTAACCAAAGTATTGGGAACCTCTTTCAATATAAGTGCTTATCCGGAAAACAATTTATCCATGGTCACGGTGGCTACAGGTGAAGTCGAAGTGACGCCTAAATTTGATGCTGCCGATGGAGTGATCATTACCCCGAACGAGCAAGCAGTTTTTAATAAGGACAATGAAAATATGCAAACCCGTAAAGTGGCCATGGATCGTTACCTGAATTGGAAAAATGGTATCATCCAGTTTGAGGACGAAACCCTTGGTCGGGTAGCCGAAGTGTTGGAACGATGGTATGGGGTGCATATTGCGATGGAAAATAAAGCCTTGGCAGAATGCCATATTACCGCTACTTATGACAATGCCCGTCTGTCGGTCATCTTAAAAAGTATCGTGTATGCAAAAAAGAATATGGAATATACCTATCTCTCTGAAAAAGAGGTGCTTTTAAAAGGTTCCTGCGGCGATTAAGAATATAGAACGAAAACAGAACTAACTTAATAAAAATTATATATGAAATAAAAAAAACAAAAACCAAAAAAAGAAGGCAGCCCTATAACACTTTGGCGAGCGGTAATCGGACTGCCTGCAGCTTAACAGTAAATCAAATAATAACCATTAAACAGTATGTGAAGTTATGAATTCATTGACAATTAAACAATTTATCAAATTGACATTCAATACATTTTGCTTGTTAGTCGTCTTTGCCCTGTTGAATCCAGTATTGGCTTCTGATGCAGTGGCCCAAAAACTGAGTAAAACAAAGGTTGACCTATCGGTCAAGGAAGCAAGTCTCATCGATATTTTAGAAGATATTGAAGAGCAAACGGCCTTCAACTTTGTGTATGACAGAAAGGTAAACAGACTCAAGAACCGATTTAATTTTGACCTAAAAGGAGCTTCTTTGCGTTTTGTGCTAGAAACTTTGGCCAAAGATGGAAAGTTGAAATTTAAAAGAATCAACGAGAACATCTCCATCAATGTGGCCCCCAAGGACAATAAAGTAGTAGAAATCATCTATCAAGATGTTTCGGGTACGGTCACTGATGCTGACGGAAACCCGCTCCCGGGTGCCAGTATCGTTGAAAAAGGAACCAATAATGGTACAACGACCGATTTTGACGGAAATTTTTCCATTTCCGTTTCCAGTGGTGATGCGGTACTTATTGTTTCTTACATAGGTTTTGAAATTAAGGAAGTGCCCGTAAACAATCAGAGTCAAATATCCGTGCAACTTACAGAAAAGGGCACTTCATTAGATGAAGTGGTCGTTGTTGGATACGGCACTACTACAAGACGCCAAAACACAGGTTCGATATCATCTATTTCTGCTGAAGAAATTGGTGCGCTTCCTATCAACACATTTGAACAAGCAATTGCAGGTAGAGCATCAGGGGTATTGGTGCAACAAAATTCAGGTGCTCCTGGAGGTAGTGTTTCAGTTCGGATTAGAGGTGTGGGAACACCGGGCAACAGTGAGCCTCTTTATGTTATTGACGGAATCATTTTAAATAATGACAATACAGGAGGCACTTCAAATATCTTATCTACCATCAATCCAAATGACATAGAGTCAATTGATATCCTTAAAGATGCGGCGTCTGCTTCTATTTATGGAGCTAGAGCAGCTAATGGTGTTGTTTTGATTACCACCAAAAGCGGTAAACTTGGCAAAACAAAATTGAACCTTGATTACTATGTAGGTGTTCAAAACAGATGGAATGAAGTTGATGTGTTGAGTGGTCCTGAATATGCTTCTTATGTTAATGAATTGACCGGAGCCAATACCTTGGATCCAAATCAAGTGGT
The DNA here is from genome assembly GCF_047345125.1 of Maribacter spongiae. Classification (NCBI taxonomy): domain Bacteria; kingdom Pseudomonadati; phylum Bacteroidota; class Flavobacteriia; order Flavobacteriales; family Flavobacteriaceae; genus Maribacter; species Maribacter spongiae. The sequence continues at coordinate 72,482 of NZ_JBLFEQ010000005.1, forward strand.
TAATTCAGATTGGCAGGATGCCCTTTACCAATCTGCTGTGGTTTCCAATTTAAATATTGGATTGAACGGAGGAAACGAAAACTCTACATACTCATTATCTGCAGGATATTTCGACCAAGAAGGTATCATCCTAGGTAGTGATTTCGAAAGAATTTCCGTAAGAGCAAATTCTAAACACAACTTAAGGGATTGGTTGCGAATCGGAAACTCGTTCTCAGTTTCCCGTTCAGAAAGAAATGGTGTTAGCGAAAATGCCATTAACAATGGTGTTTTGGGTATTGCTTTGCAATATAGCCCCGTGATTCCTGTTTTTGATGCTGATGGAAACTTTGGTGGCCCTGGAGACGTTCCTGGAGGGGTTTCAAATTCTCCAAGAGCAAATCCATTGGCCTTGGCCGAGTTGTCTACTAATGAAACCCAAACACTTCGTGCATTGGGGAATCTATATTTTGAAGTGGATCCATTTCCAGGCTTAACGTACAGATTGAACTTGGCAAATGATTTTATATACAATGGCAACAATAGTTTTGTACCCAATTTTACCACAGGTACGAATAATGTAGGCCCTAATCCAAGAGCAAGTCGTTTTGATCAATCAAGCAATTCATGGATTATTGAAAACACCTTGCAGTATAATTTTGATTTAGATTCCAAGCACTATTTTAAATTATTGGCTGGAGCTACAAGACAAGGTTTCAAGCAAGAATCGCAACTATCCAATACAACTACAATATTGGATGACAACTTGATTTATTTGAACGCACAAGATCAAGTAGTAGGTAACAGTTTTGCTGAAGAATGGGGTATTCAATCGTACTTCGGACGATTAAATTATAATTATGATGGTAAATATCTTTTCTCTGCGTCAGTAAGACATGATGGTTCTTCTCGCTTTGCCCCTAATGAACGATTCGGAACCTTTCCTTCAGTTTCTGCTGGGTGGATCGTATCCAGTGAGTCATTTTTAGAAGATTCCAAAACATTGTCTTTTCTAAAGCTGAAAGGAAGCTGGGGTGTTTTAGGGAATGACCAAATTCCTTTATACTCTTTTGTTTCTCAGGTCGGAAATGTAGCCTATGTTTTTGGAGATGGTGCTCAAGGAGGTACTATACCAAATACCTTAGCGAATACTGATTTAACTTGGGAAGAGACCACACAATTTGATTTGGGTATTGAGACCGAATTTTTTGATGGTAAGTTGAATTTTTCATTGGAATATTACAATAGAAATACTGAGGACATTTTGTTAAGAAGCCCACTTCCACTATTCTCTGGAATTCCTTCTTCAGGAACTCCATTTATCAATGCGGGTGAAGTAAACAACAATGGTATCGAAGTTCAGGTTGGATATCGTGAAGACAAAGGCGATTTTAAATGGTCATTAAGTGGAAACCTTACCACGATCAACAACGAAGTAACTTCCTTGAACAATGGTCAGGAACTTACGGCAACTGCGGAAAACATCTTTGTATCCAAATTTTCAGAGGGTCAACAAGTTGGTGCCTTCTTTGGATATCAAACCGATGGAATTTTCCAAACTGCACAAGAGGTAACTTCGTACACCAGTTCTAACGGAACGGTCATTCAGCCAAATGCACAACCAGGAGATTTTAGATATAAAGATTTAAACGACGATGGTACCATTTCTGCTGATGATCAAACATTCATTGGAAATCCGGTTCCGAAATTTGTTTATGGTATATCTGGATCTGCATCATATAAGAATTTTGATTTCTCCATCTTATTACAAGGAGTTGAAGATGTAGATGTTTTCAATCAAAATATGTTTATTCTTGGTGATTTGACCTTTGTTGATGCCAATCACTATAGCGACATCTATAACAATAGATGGACCGGACCTGGAACAAGCAATACTGTACCAGCTGCGAATCTAAGTTCTGTTAATAACAACACTAGGGTCTCAGATTATTATGTCTTTGATTCTTCGTATTTAAGATTGAAAAACGTTTCTGTTGGATATACCATTCCAGCAAAGGTTACGGACAAATGGGGAATCGAAAGATTTAGAATATACATCAGTGGCCAGAACCTATTAACGTTCACCGGTTATGATTTAGGGCAGGATCCTGAAATCGGTGCAGATGGACAAAACCCACTTTTACAGGGATACGATGCAGGGAGGTATCCTTTAGCTAGGGTTATTCAAACTGGATTAAGTTTTAACTTTTAAAAAAAATCGAAATGAAATCATTAAAAAGAAAATTTGTCAATGTACTTGCCGTTTCAGTTTTGTTTGTCAGTGGTTGTAATGACGAGGAGTTTCTCGATACTGCACCTTTAGACACAACGACTTCGGCCAGCTTCTTCTTGACCGAAGAAGATGCGGTAAGGTCTATTAATACCGCTTACGACCCTATGCAGAATTATTGGTACTATAATTTTTCTGTACCGGTAACCTACAACATTTTAAGTGGGGATGCCATAAAGGGCGGAAATTCATTGGAAGATCAGGGAGAGTACAACCAATTTGCCAATTTTGGATTGATCACCTCTGATAACAGTCGCTTGCAAAACATGTGGGAGTTAATGTTCATTGGAGTGAATAGATCAAACCTTGTTTTGGCCAATGTTCCAAACATTGAGGATATGAGCGAAGCAATTAGAAGCAGGATCTTGGCAGAGGCGCGTTTCCTCAGAGGCTTACATTATTTTAATATTGTCACCATGTTTGGAAGGGCACCCCTATTAACGGAGCCCGCCTCTCTTGACAATTTGGATCAACCTTTGGCCACTTCTGCAGAAATATATGCCCAGATAGAAGCTGATTTTACGGCTGCTGCCGATGTTTTGCCTGATAGTCATGATGCCAGTAATATAGGTAGGGCAACAAAAGGTGCTGCGAATGCATTTTTGGCTAAAGCGAGAATATTTCAGGGAAAAATTGATCAAACAACCTCCGATTTATTGGATGCTGTGATAAACAGCCCTGTAGGATATTCTTTATTAGGCAATTATTCAGATAATTTCAGTGTTTGTTGCGATAATAATTCAGAAAGCATTTTTGAAGTTCAATTTGGTTCGGGTGCTGATGTCAGTGTTTGGGCTGCCAATGGAGTAGCCGATATCAATGCCAACTGGACCAATGTAACCATGGGCCCTAGAAATACTACAGTTCCGAGAGGTTGGGGATTCAACCAACCAACTCAAGAGTTTTTAGATTTCTTCAATGCAAACAGTGACTCTAGGGGAGAAGACACCATATTCGTTCAAGGTGACGCGTTGCCTTGTGAACCGGGTAGCACTTATGACGAAACAGTGAATAGCGGTACCATGGGACCATACAACTTTAAAAAGTATCAAGACTTTTGCGGTAGTCGATATGATTCTGCAATCAATTTCAAAGTTATGAGGTTAGCTGAGGTTCTTTTGCTCAAGGCAGAGGTTGAAAATGAATTGGGCAATACAGGTACCGCGGAAGGCTTTATGAACCAAACCAGGGCACGGGTTGGTTTAGCCCCCATTACGGGCCTGTCACAAACCGATTTAAGAATGGCCATCCTTAGTGAAAAAAGAGCAGAGCTAGGTATGGAAGGTCAATACTTTTTGGATATAATTCGTATGGGCATGGGGCCAGATTTCTATGCCGATAGAGGTTTCGTTCAAGGTAAAAGTGAAGTAATGCCTATTCCTGCATCAGAAATCGCAGTCAACGGCTGGGAGCAGAACAATGGGTATTAACAAACTACCTTGGGGAAAGCCCACATGGCATTCAGAAGAAAAGAATGTTCAAAGTTTCGAGGTAAGCCTCGTAGCAACTTGCCTGACGGCAGTCAGGTTTAAATCTCGATTATCGAGTAAAGTTACAATTACAGTAGAGTAAGTAATTGAGTTATGTTAGTTTGTAAAAAGGGGAAAATCATTTAAGCTTTCCCCTTTTTTTTAGTCTTTTAATTATTGCTTATGGGGCTTCAAAATTATTGGTATTTTTTATTGGTTTTTATGATTTGCGTTGGTTGTGATAACAGTTCAAAAGAAAAGCAAAATTCTGCCTTTTCATTTGAATTAAAAACAGCAAAGGAAACCAACATTGATTTTGAGAACAATGTTTTTCCCACGGCAGACAAGAACGTTTTTACACATTATACCTTCTATAATGGGGGCGGTGTGGCAATTGTTGATTTGAACAATGATGAATTGTTGGACGTATGTTTTGTAGGAAACCATGTTCTCTCAAAAATTTACATCAACAAAGGAGATTTTACATTTGAAGACATTACCGCTATATCCAAGTTTGAACATAAGGGCTGGGATACCGGAATAACTTTTGCCGATATTGAAGGTGACGGGGACAATGATCTTTACGTTTCGACCGTGGATGGTGAACCTAATCGATTATATATCAACTCTGGTATAAACAAGGATGGAATTCCGATTTTTGAAGAAAAAGCGGAGTCATTTGGTATTGCCCAGCAAAAATACACGAACCAATCCACTTTTTTTGATTATGATAAAGATGGTGATTTAGACCTTTTTCTATTGATCAACAGTTCAACCGTTGGCAACAAAAACAGACCGGATGAACGTATGCTCAATGGAGAATCGCCAACAACGGATATGCTTTATCAAAACAATGGAAACGGCACTTTTAGCAATGTTTCCAAAGAAGCAGGAATCCTTAACGAAGGCCTTGGTCTGGGGTTATCCGTTACTGACTTAAATGAAGACAATTGGCCCGACATATATATAGCCAATGATTTTCTTTCACAGGATATAATTTACATTAACCAAAACGATGGAACTTTTAAAGACCGTTCCAGTCAATATTTAGAGCATGCCAGTTATAACGGAATGGGTGTGGACATTGCAGATTATAACCAAGACGGCCACCAAGATATTCTGGTTTTGGATATGCTGCCCGAGACAAATGAAAGGAGAAAATCCATGTTAATGCCGATCAACTATGATCTCTTTCAATTACGGCAGGAAAGGGGGTATTTGCCCCAACATGTTCGCAATACCTTACAATTGGGTATGGGAAAAGACGCGAATGGAAGTCAGGTCTATCAAGAGATAGGCTGTTTGGCCAATGTATATGCAACTGATTGGAGCTGGGCACCACTATGGACAGATCTGAACAATGATGGATTTTTAGATCTATATGTTACCAACGGATATTTAAAAAATGTTACTGATTTAGATTATGCCCTCGCTGCCCAACACACTGTAAAGTTTGGCAATGAAAATGAAATCAGGAGAAAACAGGTTGAAGGGCTTGATAAAATTAAGGGAGTTCATCTGCCCAACTATGCTTTTTTGAACAATCAAGGTGCCATTGCCCTTTCCGATGTCACTGGTTCATCAGGGCTTGACATTCCCTCTTTTTCTAATGGTGCCGCTTATGGGGATTTGGATAATGATGGAGATTTAGACCTTGTTGTAAACAATCTTACAGAACCAGCTTTTGTTTTTGAAAACAAAACTGCCCCGACAAAAAATAATTACCTCAAGATAGCACTTCAATTTGAAGGCGGAAATCAAAATGGCTTGGGAACTAAAATTAAAATTACCACAGATAAAACCTCCCAAAATTATTACCACAGTTACACCAAAGGTTACTTGTCTTCCATGAACGATGAGATTCATTTTGGACTTGGAAAAGATTCAATAATCAAATCTTTGGAAGTAATATGGCCTAATTCAAAGGTAAACCGTTGGACAAACATCAACGCAAATCAACTGTTGAAGCTCCGTTACCAGAGTAATGAGGTAAGCGAGAACAAACCAGTTCAAAATCAACACCTATTTCAAGAGGTTACAAATCAAGTTGTGTTGGATTATAACCATGAAGAAAACGATCATATTGATTTTAACGATTCTCCTCTACTATTGCGGATGAACTCAAAGAACGGACCGAAGATGAGTAAGGCCGATGTAAACGGAGACGGTACTGAGGATATTTACATAACTGGAAGTAAAGGATTTAGTGGCCGTTTATTTCTCCAATCCCATAAAGGGGATTTCGAAGAAATCAATTTTCCGTCCGAAATCGATCGGGAAGAAACCAATGCACTTTTTTTTGATGTTGACAATGATGGTGATATGGATCTATATGTTGCCTGCGGGGGCAGTGACAATCGCAGCGCCATACCGTTATATCAAGATTTATTGTATTTGAATGACGGTAAAGGAAACTTTTCTTTAGACAGAAACAGGTTGCCTGTAATTGAATTCTCAACAGCTACCGTTATTGCTGAAGATTATGATCGTGATGGAGATGAGGATTTATTTGTCGGATGTGATTACGGTTATAACCTTTATCCTAAATCCCCGCAATCATATTTGTTGCAAAACAACAACGGTCATTTTAGTGCTGTGTCTTCCGATATGTTCGAAAATCTAGGGGTCATCAAGGATGGAATTTGGACGGATTTGGACAATGATGGATGGATGGATTTGACACTGGTCGGAGAATGGATGCCGATTGAAATCTTTAAAAATCATAATGGTAAATTACAACGTACAGAGAGTAATGACCTAAGATCCGTAATGGGTCTTTGGAATTGTATTGACCAGGGAGATTTTGACAAAGATGGTGATCAAGATTTTGTGGTAGGCAATTTGGGCCTCAATAATCCATATAACGTTTCTGCGGAGCATCCACTTAGGGTATATATTGGGGATTTTGATAAAAATGGAAAAATTGACCCCATCATTACCTATTATGGTAAAGATAAAGCGGGCAATTATGATGAATATCCATTGGCCTTCCGAGATGCGCTCATACAACAGATCGTAGGTTTTAAAAGAAGGTTTATGACCTATGAATCTTACGGTACTGCCAAAATGCAGCAAGTGTTTACAAAAAATGAACTTGAAGGTGCCATATTGAAATCTGCCAGCCATCTAAGCACCATGTATTTTGAAAATTTGGGCAATGGTAAATTTAAACCTATTCCTTTACCTTTAGAAGCCCAAGTAGCCCCTGTAAATGATTTTCTGATTCGGGATTTTGATTCTGATGGCACTTTAGATATTCTTTTGATGGGCAATAACAAGGCTGCGGAACCCGTATTTGGTGATTATGACGCTATGAAAGGGCTTTTGTTAAAGGGTGATGGAAAAAATGGGTTTAAAGCAGTACCATCCGATAAGAGTGGACTATATATTAAAGGGGATGCAAAATCCATATTACCTTTAAAAATAAAAGATAAAGAAACTTACCTGGTAGGTAGAAACAATGCTCCGCTCATGATATTGAAAAATAGGGATGCAAATGAAAAGTAATATGATTCGCAGTTTTTTTTTAGTATTTATCGTTTCCCTTTTAATGGGATCTTGTACCAAAACCCACAATGTAAAGGCATTGGACAATTTCTCCAAAGACCAGATCAATCTGTGGAACAAGCACCTGACCGATGTAATGGTCAGGGATATTTTTTCGCCTCCCGTTTGCAGCCGTATTTATGCCTATCCCAATATTGCGGCCTATGAGGCATTGGCCATGGGAACAGATTCTCTCAGCTCCTTAAGTGAGAAACTTACGGATTTTCCAAAATTACCACGGCCCGGTGCTGACACCCAATACTACTGGCCAATGGTCTCTATAGTAGCCTTTGCCAAAGTTTCTGAGCAAATGGTCTATGATTATGAGGCCGTTCAAGAAGAGTTGAAAGTATATTTGGATGAATTGAATAAAATAGGAATCGATAAGACTATTTTCTCCAATTCTAAGGCTTATGCTGAACGGATCGCACAAGATGTTATCGGTTGGGCGAACAAGGATGGGTACGTAGAGCGCGTACAAAAGCCCGCCGAAGTAAATGCAAAAGGTCCTGGCATTTGGGTTCCCACCCCGCCCGATTACCTGCAGCCCATTGAACCACATTGGAATACAATGCGCCCTTTTCTTATAGATTCGGCCTCACAATTTCGACCGGCTCCGCCAACCCATTTTGACCTTGATATGGAATCGGATTTTTATAAAGAAGTTATTGAAGTAAAGGAGGTCGTGGAAAATGCTACGTACAGGGAAAGAGACATTGCCAGATTTTGGGACTGCAACCCCAATGAATCATACCATTTAGGTCATCAAATGTTGTTCAAACAAAAAATATCACCGGGCGGACATTGGATGATGATAACATCCATAGTTACTAAAAAGGCCGATCGTACATTGATCGAACGAACACGGGATTTTGCCTATGTAGCTACCGCTTTGGCCGATGCCTTTATCAGTTGTTGGGATGAAAAATACAGGAGCAATCTTATACGCCCGGAAACCTATATCGCAAAACATATCGATAAAGAATGGAAACCGATTTTACAGACCCCTTCTTTTCCCGAACATACCAGTGGGCATAGTGTGGCATCAAGTGCCGCAGCAACGGTGCTCACTCACTTATATGGTGACAATTTTTCCTTTACGGATACCTCGGAAGTTGAGTTTGGGCTTCCTATCAGAGATTTTTCCTCTTTTGAACAAGCTGCACAAGAAGCTGCAATAAGTAGACTATACGGTGGAATACACTATAGGCCCGCTATTGTAGATGGTGTAGAACAAGGGAAAGCTTTAGGGGATTTTTGTTTAAAAAAAATCATTGATGGCTATCCTGATCTTGTTCAAGACCCAAAATAGTAATAATGACATGACGATTTTTAAAATAATTTTTTGAGTTAGTTTAGTTTTTTGAGTTAGTTTGTTTAGTTCAAAAGGAGTGGTATCGGGGATATAAATTTCCCCCATATTGCTCCTTAGACTATTGAGATTTATAACGAAAGACCTTAACAGCACCAATTGTACTATCCGAGATGAAAACCTGTAGAAGAACCTTTTTAAAACAATCGTCGTTGTTTACCATCGCTACGACCGTATTGCCAATTCAAGCATGCCTATCGGGGCAACAAAGTATTCGGTTTGGGGTGGCCAGCGATTCACATTATGCCGATCGTGAACCTAAGGGAACACGCTACTACCGTGGATCATTGGGCAAAATGCAGGAGTTTGTTGAAACGATGAATCAGGAAAAAGTCGATTTTGTTATCCACTTGGGCGATTTTAAAGATGAAGGACCGGACAAGAAAGAAACGGATACCTTGAATTTTCTGAAGGACATTGAATCGGTTTACGAAACCTTCAAAGGGCCTAGGTTCCATTGTATAGGCAACCATGATGTGGATAGCATTACCAAGGCGCAATTTCTTGCCCATATTACCAATACCGGTGTCTCTAAGGACAAGAGCTACTATTCCTTTGACCAGAACGGGTTTCATTTTGTAGTATTGGATGCCAACCGACATAAAGACGGTTCCCACCATTTTTTTAAAGAAGGGAGCGATTGGCAAGACACCAACCTTGGTGAAAAGCAAACAATATGGTTGCAAACCGACCTACAGAATACAAACTTGCCCACTATCGTATTCTGTCACCATCCCCTTTTTGAATACCATGGTGAAGGACATAAATACCATATCAATAATTATAAGAAAGTACAGGGAATTCTTGAAGAATCGAACAAGGTATTGACCGTATTCCAGGGTCATGTGCATAATGAATCCCATAAGCGAATCAACGGTATCCATTACATTACCCAACTAGGAATGGTAGACTATGAAGGCTTGGAAAACAATAGCTTTTCCATTGTGGAAATCAATGGAAACGAACTAAAAATCAACGGTTATAAAAGAACGACCACAAACCTGTTTGAAATTTGATCATCAACACTATTAATTAATATGAGCAACAGTAACCCCAAAAACTATACCCGAAGACACTTTATCGAACAAACGGCACTGACCTCGTTGGCATTGGTTTCACTCGTTAACTGTACTTCAAAGAAAAAAGAAGGAAAGAAACCTGAAAATGGGACTATTATCGACCTTCAACCAGACCCCAAAGGATATTTGGACCTGCCCGAAGGATTTTCATATAAGATTATCTCAAGGAGGGGAGAAAAAATGTCCGACGGCCTGTTGGTTCCCGGAAGACCCGATGGTATGGGTGCCTTTCTTGACGGATTGGGCAGAACGGTAATCATCCGCAACCATGAGAACAGCCCTAACCCATTGGAAAACAGTCCGTTTGGATTATCTAACGAATTGTTGGTAAATATGGAAGCGAACAAACTGTATGATTTTGGCAATGGAACAAACCCAGGCCTTGGTGGTACCACCACACTTGTCTATGATGAAGTGACGGAAACACTGGTGGATCAATATATGAGCCTTGCAGGAACCTATAGAAACTGTGCAGGAGGTGTTACCCCATGGGGCAGTTGGATTACCTGTGAGGAGGATGTGACCAAGGCCAATGAAGATAGTATCGAGAAAGATCATGGTTATGCCTTTGAGGTTCCGATGAACACCGATGGGATGGTAGATCCAGTCCCTATTAAGGCGATGGGCCGATTCAATCATGAGGCCGTGGCCGTAGATCCCATATCAGGATGTGTGTACCTAACAGAAGATAGACCAGATGGCCTTATCTATCGCTATCTCCCTAACGAGAAAGATAAGCTATCGGCAGGAGGACAATTACAGGTAATGGCGATTCGGGAACGGAAAAGCTTGGATACCAGAAATTGGGAAACACCAACAATAGCAAGGCATGAACCTTTGGAGGTCTTTTGGATAGCTATTGACAATGTAGAAGCTCCTGAAGATGATTTAAGATACCGGGGCTTTGAAATGGGAGCTGCACGTTTTGCAAGGGGCGAGGGTATCTGGATGGGAAAAGACGAACTTTTCTTTGCATGTACCAATGGAGGGCCAAAAAACTTTGGACAGGTTTTTAGATATCAACTATCTTCAAAAGAAGGTTTGGAAGGTGAAAAAGAAAAACCCGGCATACTTGAACTCTATGCCGAATCCGATGACAAAACAGTGTTGCACATGTGTGATAACCTGACGATTGCCCCATGGGGAGATTTATTGTTGTGCGAGGACAATGGTGAACTTAACCACATTAAAGGGATTGACAAAAAAGGACGAATATACACCTTGGCATGTAACAGGAGTTCTACATCAGAGCTTACCGGATTGGTGTTCTCGCCTTCTGGAAAGACGTTGTTCGTAAACGTTCAGGAAAATGGGGATACCGTTGCGATCACCGGACCTTGGGAAAAAATGAGCTAACCATATAATATTATGAGGTAGTTTTTTGCTAAGCGGTGTTTTCGGTTTTTTGATTAAGATGACCTATTTAGGTCAATATCAGATTTCTTTTGAAGAGGTCCTGATGACGAGTTCAGGTCTAAAAATTTCTTCACGATACCCTGAAATCTCTTCAGAATCCTGTAAATGCTTCAATAATAACCTGGCAGAAAGCATTCCAACACTGTACGCAGGTTGCCATACCGTAGAAAGTGCCGGTACAAAATAGCTGGAGTGGGGTTCATCATCAAAACCGATTATAGAAATATCATCGGGTATTTTAAAGCCTAATTTTTTGGCAGTATGCATAGCGGCAATGGCTATAGAATCATTAACTGCAAAAATCGCATCCAATGGAGTTTGTGATTTGAGCAATGATTCTGATGGGCCAATGCCATCTTCATGAGAAAAACCAGCTACGTGAACTATATTTTCCGGTAGTATGGGCATATTGTTTTTCTTCAATGCATCTATATATCCATTCAAGCGGTGTTTAGAAATCGAAAGCTCAGGGGGGCCACTTATGTGCGCAATGTTTTTGCACCCCGATTTAATCAAATATTCAACAGCTTGAAAGGCACCGTCATAATCATCAACAAGAACCTTATCCACATTCAGCCCGGGACAATCCCTGTCAAATACGACCAAAGGAATCCCATTTTTTTGAAGTGCCTTAAAATGTTTATATTTTTTGGTGGAAGAGGCCGGAGAAACCAAAACCCCGTCAATTTGCGACTTTGCCATTTTTTCGACAATGGCGACCTCTTCGTCATATGATTCGTTAGAAAGACTTATTGAAATATTATAACCCGCAGGAGATAGTACGCTTTGAATTCCGGTTATGATGGTAGAAAAAAAATGACTGGTAATTTCAGGAACGATGACCCCTATAGTATGAGTCTTTTTTTGTAGCAGGCTTATAGCTAATAAGTTGGGATGATATTTTAACTTTTTAGCCAGTTTTACGACCGCTTGCTTGGTCTCTTTTTTTATGGCAGGATGATCTTTTAATGCCCGTGATACCGTAGAAGCGGATATATTAAGTGCTTTCGCTATGTCTTTTATGGTGACCCGACCTTTTTTCATGATATGACATTGTTCCTTTTGCCAAAACCAAGATACATTAGAAATACCGGAAACACCAATTGAATTTGATAGTAAGAAATCAAAAATGAATTTTACCCGTGATATGATGTTATTTGACATGTAAAAAACCAGTTCATCCATAAAAAATCACATATCATTTAGGAGCTTGTAATATCTTCATCTTTCAATTCCTTAATTTTGACTAATAATCGGATTTCATGAAATATAAATGCATCATTTTTGATTGCGATGGCGTACTGGTAGATAGTGAAATAATTACTTCTAAAGTATTGGTTTCAATGGCAAAAGAGCTGAATCTTTCCATTACTTTGGATTATGCGATCAAGAATTTTATGGGAAAGTCGTTGAACCATATTATGGCATATATCGAGGAATGTCTAGATTGTCCATTGCCTACGGATTTTGAAACAGAATATCGAAAAAGAACCTATGACAGGTTTAAAAAAGAATTAAGACCTATTGATGGGATACTGCAACTTATTGAAAAAATTGAGGTGCCTTTTTGTGTAGCTTCCAGCGGTCCTTTAAAGAAAATAAAGACGAATTTGACCATAACCAATATGGCCAATAGGTTTGTGGGCAGAATGTTTAGTTGTTATGAAATAAACAGTTGGAAACCTGAGCCCGATATCTTTTTACATGCCGCAAAAGAAATGGGATTTCAACCGAAAGAATGTGCAGTGATAGAGGACAGTCTTGTAGGCGTACAAGCCGCATTGGCAGGAGGGTTTGACGTTTTTATGTATTCAAAAAGTGATTCGGACAACAGCATAGACCATAATAAAGTGACTGTTTTTAAGCACATGGGAGAACTATCTGAACTATTATTTCAATGATCCTCAAGAAACTTAAAAAATCTATTCAACGCTATCCGATAGGGGGTTCATTTCATATGTTTTTTTACTATCGAACTTTATTTGATAGGAAGTATTGAATTTAGGGTTGGGTAGGTAATAATCCGTGCTGATTACTTGTGCGCCACTTTTTAAAGCGGCATTCCATCTGGTATAATCATTTTTTCGGGCTTCCCATGTGCCGGCATCCGCCCTGGTACGGACCATATATCCTTGACGGACCAATTTTTGGATACTATCCTGATGTTTTATAGGGTCGTTAATGATCAGAAAAGCCGATTCCGGATTCCCGGGTTCCGAAATCGTAAACATGACCCTATTTTTTAAAGAAGGATGGCTTTTGCCATATGTGGCCATTTTTTCACCCATCTCATCCAGTACAAATAAGAACTTTCCTTTGCTCTCATCGAGTGTAGGCCAACCATGCTCAAGAATGGATTGTTCCAAGGTCTTTTTTTCTTGTCGTACAAAATCAGGAGTAATCAATTGTGACGAATCAAAAACCGCCAATATTTCTTTGTCGATACTTGCTAAAGCCTCCGCATCAAAGGTCAGGGGTTTAGTAAAGTCTGGGAGATCCAATACTTGATCCTTGGCATTCATAGTTATGATAATGGGGATATGCCCTTTATGTTGTGCGGACCATTGCTTAAGTTCTTTCAACGCATCCTTAAAAAGAAGGGAATTGCTCCGAAAATCAATATCTTGAATGTGGAAAACTTTCAATCCCGGAAGGGTCAATTTGTTCTCGATATCAAAAGGTAAAGAATCATTATCTTGACTTTTGACCAATTGCAGCCCTAACGGATTCGTGTACCTACCACCCTGAGGATCGTAAAAAATATCCAATTCCAATCCCCTTAGGCCCATGTTCAATTGTTCGGTAAGGCCTACATGACCATAATCCAGTTCCATGGCCCTTATGGAATCCTCTTGAAAAATTTGCTGCCACAGTTCTTCCTGTATAGGCTGTTTATAACTATTATGGCTTCCTATAATCTGAATTTGATTGAAACGGATCGGGGTGTTTTTTTCGCAACTTACACCAAGGAACAATATGCAAATAAAAAAGAACCTATATATATGACCAGAATCCGAAAGGATTTGATTGAGACTTTGGGATTTTTTTTCCATAATAATATCTTGAGACGTTAAATATATAAATGATAAGTCCGATTGATAATGTTTGGAAGATTAATTTTATGCAAAGGTTTGCAGTGAAAACAAATTAAAGATATAAACCTAAGGACACTAAGATTTAATGATTTATACCCCATTCGGGAAGAGGTCACTATAAATTTTAAAGGGTATCTAATCAGGAATGACAAACCATGCTTAAAAGGAATTTCATTCTTTTGTTAAAACTATGGATTTTAAGCCCATAGCGGTTTATTTATGTGACCTCGACAGGCTTACTTTCGGTTTTCCTTTGCGTCCCTTCCTGAAAATGCAAATCTGCATCGCTAACGCTCTGCGGTTTTGTGTTTTCGGTCCGCTTACAAAAGCTTTGGGCTTTTGATGCTCCAAAAGACAAAACCCTGCATTTTCTGGACTTACTTTATTTGACTGGACATAAAGTTGCGGGAATTACTGTTACATAATTTACCTTTGAATTATGTCAAAACGCAAAAGAAATTTTGTTAAGATCCATCAAGAAGTGAAATCAATGTTCCAATAGGCTAGTATCTTTAGGTTAAGGCTAGGTGAGTTTATTGCTTTTGAGGATGGGAGGGATAAAAGGATATGGTTCAAATTGCAGCTTTTTCAAAAAATGAAACCAAGAAAAAACACTAATCTTCTATAGACGATTTTTTGTTAAATCATGAAAGGATTTATAGGGAATCCAACTGAATAGGTAAGAACGGGGAAATTATAGTTGTTTTAAGCTCTACTTGATAAATTGTAATTAAAATTCTTATTGTTTGAATCGAGCCCAAGTAGCAAAAACAAAATGGGCTTGACCTTATCTTTTAATTTTTCTCTAAGTATCCTAAATGCCTTGTTCATTTGGCTTTCTACCGTTCGTATGGAAACATTCATGAAATTGGCAATCTCGATATTGGTCAATCCTTCTTGTTTACTCAGCAAAAAGGTTTCTTTGCACTTAGGGGGCAGTTTTTGAATTTCTATTTTCACCAATTTGATTTGCCTCTGTAACAAATCTTGATATTCATTTCCAACAATCATATTTATAGCTTCCAGATGCTTTTCTTCAATAGCTAACATCCTTTTGTCTTTTCTCCATTGATTGAGAAACCTATTGTAAACGGTTTTGTACAAAAAACTCTTTATGGATTTTATAGATTGTATTCTATGTTTATCTTCCCATAATTTTATGAAGACATTTTGAACAATATCCTGAGCCAATTCATAATCATTTGAAAGGCTGTGTACATATACACAAAGGGCTTGGTGGTAAGTATCCATTAGGAAAACCAAAGCTTCATGATTCCCCTTTTGAAATTCATCCTTTAATATCCGATCATTTGAAAAATCCATTTTCAACCCTTCGATTTGATGATAATTGATGCCACAATATAAAAAATTAATTAAAAAACGTAAGTATTGAGGGAATTTGATGTGTCTTATTAAAAAAGGTTTTCGGAATGCTGAACAAAAAAATGGAGACCATAATAGTCAAATACCTTTCCAAATCTGCCTCAACCGAGGAAATGATAGCATTGACAATATGGTTAAAGAAAGAATCTAACAGTTCGATTTTTGAGGATTTTATTAGAACTAATTATTTAATTGACTTTAATATGCTCGACTTTGATACGGAGGGAGAAAAGAAAAAACTACTTAAGAGAATAGAAGAGAGAGAAAAAAACAAGCATAGAAGAATAGTGTGGGAATTTTTCAAATATGCTGCGGTTTTAATCGTTGCGATTGGGCTTGGATATATTTTGAATACTAAAAATAATAATTCTCCAACTGAAGAAAACCAAAATGTAGTCGTTGAAATCGATAATAATATACAACCAGGAAAGGACAAGGCAATTCTAACATTAGAGGATGGTTCGGAAGTTGTGTTAGAAAAAGGAAAACAGACAAAACTCAAGGGGATTTCTCATAACGAGGATAAACTGGTCTACAATAATAATTCAGCTGAAAAATACAGTGTACAATATAATCATCTGACGATTCCAAAGGGAGGTCAATTTTTTGTACAACTATCAGATGGAACCAAAGTTTGGTTGAATTCAGATTCCAAGCTCAAATACCCAGTTAGTTTTATCAAAGGGCAATCCCGAAATATTGAATTGCTTTATGGTGAAGCATATTTTGATGTATCCTCAAGTACAAATCACGATGGAGCGAATTTTATGGTTCAAACGGGAATTCAAGAAATTCAGGTCTTAGGTACTGAATTCAATGTTAAAGCATATCAGGATGAATCCAATATTGTTACTACCCTCGTTGAAGGAAAAGTAACCATAGATAATGGAACGCAAGAAACATTTCTTAAACCATCTGAACAGTCGATTGTTGATTTGAAAAATTCAGAAATAACTATTAAAAAGGTGAATAAAGTGTTTGATGAAATAGCATGGAAAGAAGGCTATTTCAGCTTTAAAAGTAAAACGATGAAAGAAATTATGAAAATACTTTCAAGATGGTATGATATAGAATATGTTTTTAAGGATTCAAAAAAAGAAGAAAAGAAATTTACAGGAGTGCTTGATCGAGAAAGCACGATTGATCAGATATTAATAAACATTCAAAAAACCAACGAAATAAATTTTCAGATATATGATAAGACCGTAATTATTGAATAAAAAAAGGAATAAAGTCGCTACGTCCAAAGGTTTTGACTCCATTCCCTTTAAGAAAGATTAATCAAATGTTTAACTAATCCAAATGCTAATTTATGAAAATTAACTTTAAGAAAGCTTTTCTCCATAACGGAGAAAAGCTGCTAAAAACCATTATGAGAACATTTTTATTTCTGTGTTTTACCACTGTTTTAAGTTTTACACCGAACGATACATTTTCTCAGAACGCAAAGATCTTTATTGAGACCGATAAGGAGATATCGGTATCTCAAATTTTTGAACTTATTCAGGAACAAGCAGGATACAAGTTCGTCTATAGTGATGAAATTATTGTTAATGCTCCTAAAGTAGAACTGAAAAAAGGGGTTATTCGTGCTAACGAGCTCCTTAAAAAGGGATTATCCCCAATTGGGTGCACTTTTGAGTTCACTAAAAATGAAACAGTTATTGTCAAAAAGAAAAGTAGGGTTGACTCCGTAAATGCTCTACAAGTTTCAGTTATTGGAACGGTTAAAGACAATAGTGGCCAACCACTGCCAGGAGCAAACGTCATCGAGAAAGGAACAACTAATGGTGCTCAGACCGATTTTGATGGAAACTATACAATAACTGTCAGTAATAATGATGCTGTTTTGGTTTTCTCTTATTTGGGATTTACAGCCAAAGAAGTTGTTGTCGGAGATCAAACGAATATTAATGTTCAGTTAGCCGAAGATTCGGCAAAATTGGACGAGGTTGTAGTTATAGGTTACGGTTCAACAACTACAAGAAAAGTGATTTCTGCGATTAGTTCTCTTAAATCTGAAGGACTTAAAGATTTACCTATAACAAGTTTTGATCAAGGTATTGCAGGTAAACTGCCGGGGATTGATATTTCGACCGCAAACGGAGCACCTGGAGCCGAAGTAGATATCAAAATAAGGGGGAATAACTCTATAAACGGAAGGAACAATCCTTTGATTGTTGTCGATGGTGTTCCTTTTTCAAATTCTCTCAATGATAATTTTAGTCAAGGAAGAGCAGCTTTTTTTCGATTTAATAACACCTACCGCATCAATCTCCTAGGAGCTATAAATCCAGGTGATATTGAATCGGTTGAAGTGTTGAAAGATGCTGCCGCTGCTGCGATATATGGGTCGAGAGGTTCTAATGGAGTAATATTGATTACAACCAAGAAGGGTAAAAGAAATGAGAAAACCAAGATCAATGTAAATGCATATACTGGTATTCAGCAAATCACGAAAAAAGTGGATATGATGAATGCCCAAGAATTTTCAGAATATACCGCATTAGCTCGAGGTTTATCTCATGTTGCACGAGATCCTCTAAATAATTCTATTGATGATCCAAACGAAGACAGGGTACTTGCTGATAGGCTCCCTCCTCATGTAGTTGCAACACTTAACGGATCGAATGGTGTTGACGTTGATTGGCAGGACGAGCTATTTAGAACTGCTTTTGTTCAGAAATATGACGTATCATTTCTAGGAGGTAGTGAAAATACTAGTTATTATGCTTCTGGAAGTTATACCAATCAAGAAGGAATTATTATTAATTCTGGATTGGAGCAATATACCGGTAGGCTAAACCTTGAAACGACTTTTAATGATAAGTTGACATTTGGTCTCAACATGAATCCTTCTTATACCGACAATAAATTAGCGCATTCCGAGGCAAATTTTTGGAGGGAAGGTTTGATATTTACCACATTAATGATGCATCCAAATCTACCATCAAGAGATGCCAATGGTGATTTAGTAATAGATGCACAATTTATTCCGGTAAGGGAAGGAACGGGAGTAATCGCCAATCTGCCTAACCCAGTAGCTTTGGCCAATGAAACCATTACCGAGCTAGAACATTTAAGATTTTTAGCCAGCACATATTTAAATTTCGATTTTACAGAGGAACTTTCATTCAGGACATCTTTTGGTGTTGATTATAACAATATTGACAGGTTCTTTTATAGACCAGGATCAATTCCAACAAGAGAAGAACCTAATTCTCCTCCTGCGACAATTTTCAATTATGCATTTTCCAATCAATCGAGATCCCTTAATTGGATTACGGAGAATTATTTCACTTTTGATAAATCATTTGATAAGCATAACTTGAATATATTGGCAGGTTTCTCAGCACAAAAAGAAACCAATAGCAGAGATTATGTTGAAGGTAACACATTCCCAAATGATAATGTCACTACAATTAATGCAGCACAGAATACATTTGGCTTCACAGAAGAAAGAGAGTCATCTTTGCTTTCCTATACTAGTAGGATCTCATACGATTATGATTCTAGGTACTTGCTTTCTTTCTCATTAAGAAGGGATGGTTCTTCGAGATTTGGAGATAATACAAGATGGGGTTGGTTCCCGGCGGTTTCTGCAGGATGGAGAATGTCCGATGAGGATTTCCTTAAAGAAAGTGATCTGATAAGTGATTTAAAATTTAGGGGGAGTTGGGGTCGCACCGGTAGTACCGATATCCCTTTTTATGGTAGCAGTGCCTTACTAGGAACTTCGAACTATGTATTGGACGGATCCGTAACCAATGGTCTTTCACCATCCACATCTCCTAATCCTGATTTAGGTTGGGAAGAAACCACAACGGTAAATGTTGGTATGAACCTGGGCTTATTTAGTAACAAATTGACACTATCTGCAGATTATTATGTATCTAATACCAGGGATTTATTATTGCAAGTAACGCTTCCCGGTTCAAGTGGATTTACGAGTTCTTTACAGAATATCGGAGAGGTTCAGAATAAAGGGTTTGAACTACAATTGGGAACAACCCAGCAATTTGGTGAATTGAAGTGGACAGGAACGCTTAATTATTATACCAATGAAAATGAAATTATATCTCTAGGACCTGGCCAGGATAGAATTCTGTTTGGAGCGGCAGATGGTTTTACTGGACTGCCCGGACAATATTTTGCATTACAAGTTGGAGAATCAACCGGATCCTTTTTTGGATATAAAGTTGATGGGGTGTTTGAAAGTCAAGCACAGTTTGACAGTACTCCGCATTTGGAAGGTCAAAATCAAGCCGTTGGCGATTTAATTTATGTAGATAACGATGGAGATGGAGATGTAGATGCTGACGACCGTACAATAATTGGTAACAGTAATCCAGATTTTTCATGGGGATTCGGGAGTACATTCGAATTTAAAGGTTTTGATTTGGCATTTAACCTTCAAGGAGAGCATGGAGCTGAGCTTTTTAATTCAAACTTGCGGTATTTATCGGAAACATGGGGAAACAATTTGGACGTATGGAGAACGGGTTTTGATGACATTGGCACACCAAGACCTGTATGGGGGGTAGGTAATGGAACTCATGTTCGTGCATCCGAATTACATATAAATGATGCATCTTTTGTGAGACTTAGAGAAATTACATTAGGATATACGCTTCCAGAAAAAGTATTTGATAATTCTTTTGTATCGAACCTAAGGTTTTATGTAACTGCGCTAAATCCAATTACATGGGATAATTATGATCTCGGATACAATCCAGAGGTCAATTTAAATGGTGGTGATGCTATTAGATCCGGTGAGGATTTTGGTAACCACCCGTTGACTAAGCAGTTTATCCTTGGTGTTAATCTTTCATTTTAATTTTAAGACAATGAATATAAAGAATATAATAGTTTCAACAGTCGTTCTTCTGGTTTCATTTTCATGTTCAGAAGACTTTATAGATCTTGATCCTCTTTCTGATCAAAGCTTAGGTAACTTTTTTAGTAATGGCCAAGATGTCGAACAAGCCGTAATTGGAGCATATGATGCACTACAATCGGCCAACCAATACGGTGGAATTTCAGGTTTTAACCATTTTATGGAAGTAAGATCGGATAACTCTTTTAACAGTAATCCCAATCAAGATGGAGGTAGTAGGGCTGATTTTGATAATTTTAGTTTAGATGTAGCCAATACATGGATTAATGGAACATGGATTTCATGTTATGATGGTATAAACAGATGCAATACTATTTTAAATCGTATTGATGCTATCGAAATGGATGATAACGTTAAGGCCAATAGAATTGGTGAGGTTAAATTTATTAGAGCATTAACTTATTTCAACCTTGTTCGTATTTGGGGAGATGTACCATTAATTACTATGGAACGGGAAAATGCCTTTGATGCCTTTGAAGATACAAGGGCCAGCACATCTGCAATTTATGATCAAATAATAGCCGACCTTACGGACGCTATTGCTTCTCTGTCCTTAAAAGCGGATACTGATTCAGGGCGGGCAACACGAGGTGCTGCACAAGCATTGTTAGGTAAGGTACATTTGACATTGCAAGACTGGTCGGCAGCGGTATCTGCATTGGAATCTGTTGTTAATTCACCCACGAATTATGACCTTGAGGCCAACTTTGCTGATTTGTTTGATCAAAGCAATGAGTTTGGAGTAGAGTCAATCTTTGAAGTAAATTTTCTTTCTGGAACTAACGGGGAGGGATTACAACTCCAAGGTAGTCCGGCTGAGCGAAATAATAAGCCGTCAGTGAACTATATAGATTATACCAATGCTTATTTGATTGGTAATCCAAATGATGTTCGCCCAGGCGTTTCAATAAATATTATTTCCGGAACAGATGCTTTAACAGGGAAATTAGCGGGTATTGATGATGTAGGTTCTGATGGAACCTACGATTCCAATATCATCGTTATAAGATATGCTGATGTACTTTTAATGTTGGCAGAAGCACTGAATGAAATTGGATATCAAGCCTCAGGGGATGCCTTCACTTATTTAAATCAAGTGAGGTCTCGTGCAGGTGCATCCACATTGACGTTCACAGATTTGCCGGATCAAACTGCCTTCAGAGATTGGATTGCAGAAGAAAGAAGATTGGAACTGGCATTTGAAAATCACCGTTGGTTCGATTTAATAAGAACGGGTAAAGCACTAGAGGTTATGAATAGTGCGGCCAATGCGGGATCCTTTGCTTTTACAGTTGAAGCTCATCAATTGTTATATCCAATTCCACAGGCTCAAATAGATGCTAGTGGCGGTGCCTTGACACCCAATCCAGGATATTAAAATTCTTAGCGCCGGTTCAAAAAAGATTTAATTTTTTGAACTGGCGTATTTAAAACTCAACTTATGTTTAAGTGTAAGAACTTCGGCTTAGGATTATTGTTAATCTCAAGTTATTTTTTATTGTTCAGTTGCCAAAAGACCAAACAGCATGAAATTATTTCTAATGCTCATGAGATTTTAGAGCCATGGCAAAAAGGGATCCTGGACATTCATCATATTAACACGGCAAGTGGGGATGTCACCTTTTTTATTTTTCCAGATGGTACCACGATGTTATTCGATTTAGGTGCTATGAAACCGCTAAAAGGAAACCCGGAATATTTTTCATTGAAAACGAATTCCCAATTTACCCCGGCTCAAATTGTGGCGCATTATATTCAGGCCACACATCCTGATAAGAAAAATACACATCTTAATTATGCCTTAATATCTCACTTTCATGAAGATCATTATGGGAAGGTGGATGAAGAAAGTGAAAAATCCGAAAATGGAGAATATTTACTCTCAGGTATTACTGAAATTGATAAATATGTTCCAATTGATACACTTATTGACAGAGCATATCCAGAATATAATGAACCAAGGGGATTAACAACATATTATTCCGGTAATGCTACTTTTAACAACTATCTCAAGTTTGTTGACTTTAGAAATAATAACAATAAACCCACCGAATTTCTGGAAGTAGGTAGTAATAACCAAATCACATTAAAATCTGATGATTTCCCTGAATTTGAAGTAAGGAATTTAAAGGCAAATCTTAGCATATGGAGTGGTAAAGGTGATAATACTAATGAAAAAAAACATGATTTTTCGAAGCTTATAGAAAATTGCGGATTTAATGAAAATCCTTTTTCTCTTGCGCTGAAAATAAATTATGGGGATTTTGATTATTACACGGGAGGGGATTTGACAGGTTATGATTGGAGAAATGTATTGGATATGGAAACGCCCATTGCAAAAGTAATAGGAGAAACGGATGTCATTACCATGAACCACCATGGTTTTCATGATGCCACCAATGAGTATTTCATGAAGACTTTGAGTCCACAAGTCGTAATCAACCAATCAAGACATACACCTCACTTCCAATTTACACCGTTACAGCAAGTGGTCGATGTAAAATCGGATTTCTTCGTCAATAATCTTCATGACGAGATTTTTGACCTTTTTTCTACGGAATTAAAAGACCTGGTAAGAGGTATGAACGGGCATATATTGGTACGAGTACGTCCTGGGGGTGCAAAATATGATATGTATGTTCTAGAGGATGACAATTTTGATATGAAAATTATAAAAAAGATAGGTCCTTATTTGGCAGAAAAATAAATGCGGATTTAAGGAATTGTTTGAGTTAGTTTAAGTTAGTTTTTTTTCATTATCGAGTTTTGAAAAAGCGGAGTCATCCTCCGCTTTTTTAAGCTTTTAAAATTCAATTGATGAACTATAAAATGAGGATAGTCCAAGTAACAATATTAGTTTCCCTTTTTGTTGGTCATTATGTGTTTGGACAGGAACATGCCAACCCCAAACTAATAATCGGTATAGTCGTGGATCAAATGCAAGCCGAATGCCTCTATCGCTTTCAGGAAAACTATGCCGAGAACGGTTTCAAAAGATTGCTACGGGAAGGGTTCAATGTTAAAAATACACATTACAACTATGTTCCTACTACCACCGGAGCCGGTCATGCCTCCATTTATACGGGAACGACCCCGGCGGACCATTGAATCGTATCCAATGATTGGTACAACAGAGAGTTAAGTCGGAAATTCTATTGTGCCGAGGATAATACGGTCAATTTGATCAATGGCAAGGGAATAGCTTCCAATGGATTTGATTATAATTCTCGTATTTATGTATTAAATCTTGAGTCTTAGATAGGAGGGGGGGGGTTACTGGAGATTTAGTCTTTTGTCGATTAGTAAATATCCAATCGCTACCATCAACACCTTTTAGTATGTTATTTTTTGTGAGATTCATAATATCTATATATGCTATTCCAGTATAGCAGCTAAAAACAAACAAATCACGAACCCTATCTAGGCGTTCCAATGGAAAAGCATATGTTTCCAGGTTTGACAGCTCATTGGCACTTAAAAATTCACGTTGCTTGGTTTCGAAAGTGGGTTTCCATCTTATAAATGGATCTTTGTCAATCCATTCTAAGTGATAAGCCAAAGTCACAATCTTTCCAAGCTTCTGAAGATGCTTCATTACAGTATTATGACTCATGGCTTTGGGATGCCCTTTTGGATAGTGCCCAATAAGAAAAGTTTCAAAATCAGAAATGAATTTGTAATCAAGCTTTCTTAAATAGATATCAGTGGTCTTTAGTTTCTGTTGGAGATATCTATTTATATAATTTTCCGAAATACCGAAGTTTCGAATTGTACCAGATGCAAGCGTTTTTTCAATTTTTCTGTTGTGATATTTTAGAATTTCCTGCAATGTTTTAGAATTCTCACTTTCACCTAGGTAATCAGCTTTAATTAATTCAGCCGTAATGAGTCCTCCTTTAAACTTTAAATCTTGAAAACTTTGAAAAAGCCGAGTCCGAACCTGATTTAGGTATTCATTTATTTGCCGTGCTTCATTAGAGTTTCCCTTGATCTTTTTTCTTTTGCTATCCCAAAGAAATATAGGAATTTTCTTTTTTAAGCTAATGTTTATCCGCTTACCATTTACGGTTACTCTTGCAAATAGTTCTGCATTACCATTAGTTGCTCTCGAAGAATTAATCCAAAATAGGATTGAAAAAGTGTGTGACGTTTTCATAGTTGTCATCTTTAAGGTTAAACATTAAGATGAAAGTCAAATCAACTATGGCTTGCGTTTTTGGCTATTCGGTCAACACTGTTGACCGATTAAAAATCTGTTGACCGATTTGTTGACGTTTGGAATCATATCAATTCAAATCTTATTATCGCCTAAAAACAACGAAACCTTGCAAATCATAGATTTTGCAAGGTTTTATATTCGTTTGGATTTTACTCCTAGTGACCTCGACAGGATTACCTTCGGTTTTCCTTTGCGCCCCCTCCTGAAAATGCAAATCTGCATCGCTAACGCTCCGCGGTTTTGTGTTTTCGGTCCGCTTACAAAAGCTTTGCGCTTTTGATGCTCCAAAAGACAAAACCCTGCATTTTCATACAGGGTTTACGCTTTATGTGACCTCGACAGGATTACCTTCGGTTTTCCTTTGCGCCCCCTCCTGAAAATGCAAATCTGCATCGCTAACGCTCCGCGGTTTTGTGTTTTCGGTCCGCTTACAAAAGCTTTTGGCTTTTGATGCTCCAAAAGACAAAACCCTGCATTTTCATACAGGGTTTACGCTTTATGTGACCTCGACAGGATTCAAACCTGTAACCTTCTGAGCCGTAATCAGATGCGCTATTCAGTTGCGCCACGAGGCCGATATACCCCCTAAAAGGGGATGCAAATATATTTCTTTTTACATTTACGGCAAAATTAAGACCCACGTATTCAATGGATTTTAAAAGCTATATTAGAGACGTTCCGAATTTTCCCCATAATGGTATTATATTCAAGGATATTACACCATTGCTTAATAATAGCGAGGCCTTAAAGATGGCTGTTGATGGCCTTAAGAATATGGTAGATAATCGTAAGGTTGATAAGGTGGTGGGGATGGAAAGCCGGGGTTTTATCTTTGGCCCGATGTTAGCGGAAAAACTGGATGCCGGATTTGTACCGGTACGAAAACCCGGAAAACTTCCCTCGGAAAAAATTAGTGAATCCTATGCATTGGAATATGGTTCGGATACACTAGAAATTCATTCGGATAGTATCCAAAAAGGGGATAAAGTTTTGATTCATGATGATGTTTTGGCAACAGGAGGTACGGCTGGGGCCGTAGTGAAGTTAGTAGAACGACTTGGCGGGGAAATTGTGCAATTGAATTTTTTAATTGAATTGGAATTTCTCAAAGGTTTGGACAAATTAGGAGGGTATGAGATGAAATCCCTTATAACCTATTGATTCAAAGCATTGATCGTAACATAATATCGCCAACCGATCATTGCCAATTGTAACTTTGAGGCTTTCGCTAAATCGAGCTTTCTTTTAGAATAAGAAGGTAAAAAAACCTTATTGAGTTTGGCCAGAAATTTAAAAAAGGACTTTTTCATAAAGTGAGTTTCTCCCAAAAATACAAAGAACTCCTCTTGACTTTTTCCATTCCCTAAAAAATGGCTTAGATTCGTTCATATTTCGTTGCTTTTCTCATCCGTAGCGCTACTACTTGCCTGCGGGCAGGTAGGTGTATTTCAAAAAGCGTCACATCTGGATAAATTTCAACTCATTTTCGATCAAATACAAAAAGTCAAGAGGAGTTCAATAAAAAATGTGTTTGTAAACCGCATTTTTTATCAAAAATCAATGCTGTTATTTTTGAACTCTGGAGTCCATCATTTTTTTTGACCGACCCAAGAATATTGGACCGCATGGGCCGTACCGCGTTCGGTATAGAAAAATGTTCCTGTTATATACTAAAGACAATGCTTAAAAGAGTAATCTGTATACTGCGTTTGGGGGTAAATCAGGACCGTAGTTTGTTGTTTTAAAAAATGGATTTGGTCAATAAACTGACCAAACTTATAATGATGACGGGTATTCCAATGAATGTTAACATGGCTTATGGTTTTAAAGGTTAGACAAAATGATGATTATAAATAGGGATACTAAAATCTTTATTAAGGTTATCATATATTATAGTTTTAGGTTATACAAATGCTGTTTATAATCGATTATCTAAATAAGATATAAGAGAAGCACTCATATTTCCAAGAGATTTTAGTTAAATCAATGAAATTGAATATTAATTTGTAATCATTTTAATGAATTATATTATGATATTTTGAATATGTTCTTGATTTGAGTAATAAATGATAATTAGTTAATATGTATATAGTTACGGATCGTAATAATTGTAGGGTGTTTTTTGATCCTTTTATAAAATCATAGGGGCTTTTCATATAGGAAAAGCACAAAAAGCGAGCTTTCATTTGATGACAACAAAAAAGTCTGACCTATTTTTAAGCCAGACTTTATTCTATTTGAATAAATAGTTCTCTTATTGTTTATTCTTTTTGGTTGTAATTTCAATGACACCGTTTAAGGCCTTTTTGCCATATTTTTTAATTGCTTCCTCACCTTTAAAGATATTCATAGTATCAACGGCAATAGGTGATATTTTTTTAACCTTCTTCGCTGTTACGGGTTTTCCGTTCAGCATGTATAAATAGTTTTTATATAATTCCATGTCCAGTGTAACTTCATCGGCATTATAAATTGTCAGGTCTTGGGGCTTTTCAGTTGTGATTTCATACTGCCGATGTTCGGAAGCATTGACGTCCCCTTGCACAACAGGGACTATTGAATCAATGGGCATATAAACGGAAATAGTGACATCGCCACTTTCTCCTGCAATTTTTGCTTTAGGATTGGTTTCAGAAGGGGGTGTCATAATTTCCATTTGCAATCCGTTCTTTTTGTTCTTTTTAAATAAGACATAGGGAATAGGCTTGTTTTTATCAAATGTCCATGACGCTCTGCCTTCCGTTTCATCTTTATAGCTAATATCCACAGTTGTGATTTCTCCAGAATTGTTCCTTTTGAGCTTTGAATAGGTGAATGTGCCCCCAAAATTTTCTTCGATTTGCTGTTTTAGGAATTTGAGCTCGGTATCGGTTGTGTTCTTGTTCAAGAATAGTATAGAAGGGTTTGCGTAACCGATAACTTTGAGAGTATTTGCTGTTTGGATCGGCTTATCTGTATAAATCCCCAATCTGTTCAATTCTTCATCCGTAGATTCCTTGCCATTGATATATAGGGTTTCCTTTCCATTTTTAGTCACTCTTGTTACATCGGTAGTAACGCTGGAACCATCTGCACGGGTTCTGGTGAACGAACTGTTTTGTTCTTCGCTCTCTTTCATAGGACTGTAATAAGGCTTGCCATTTATCAAACCAGGAACGGCTTCTTTATGAAAACTTATAAAACAACCCCCACCTTCGGAAATTCCAAAATACACGTTTGAAATGCCTTTTTCATCTGAACTTTTGCCGGTAGTGCTTCCTCCATCTTTGACATCATAGCGTATAGATATCCCTATGATCCATCCATCATCATTTCTTTTAATATTTTCAATATGAAGCTCCCCGCCATCTTTTTCTACCTCTTTGATCAACTGATCTAGAGCTTTTTGGGAGGTGTTCTTGGTAATGGTATAGAGCTTTGATCTTGATGAATTGTCCAAAATTTCTGTTCCATAATCTTGGATTGCCTTTGGTTTGATTTTGGCAACTGTTTTCACATTAAAGAGTAGCATAAAACCAATAAGTAAAGGGAATACAAGACTATATTTGACAAGATTATTTTTGTTCGACCTTTGCGTGTTCAACATGGTGATACGTTTTTTGGTGAATGAATTGTAAAAAGAATTGTAAATAGCATTAATAGGCAATTTTGATGCTTGCCTTAGCATAAGGTACTGGTACGATTTTTTTCCGTCAAAAAGATGCGACACCTGAGAATCTGCCAAAAACTCCAAATTTTGCTGTATAGCCCTTTTGTATAGCCAAACCAATGGGTTGAACCATAGCATGATCGCAACTAAATCAGTGATAAGAATATCAATGGAATGTAGTTCCTTGGCATGAATTTTTTCATGGGCCAATATGGTTTGTAACTCGGTTCGGTCAAATGTTTCTGGACTATAAAAAATATGGTTGAAAAAAGAAAAAGGTGAAGCTGCTTTCGGAGTTTCTACATAGAAAAGTTTATCCCTTTGAAAAACAACGACTCCCTGATTTTTGGTGCGTTTAAGCATATACAGTTGTAAAATCAACCTAAAACTTAAAATGACAACGCCTAACATGTAAAAGCCAAAGCCTAATAGTATCCAATTGAGCATTTTTACACTGGTATTTTGCAATGGTTGATCAGAAGCGGTGAAATAAGCCGGTATTGATGGCAAGGGTGTAGGTTCAACAAAAACAGTTTTGGTAATGTTTATAAATGGAATTAGCAGCGAGATGAGAAGTCCTCCCAATAGAAACCAACGATTACTTTTAAAAAAGGTCACTTTTCTTAAAAAGATAAAATAACACCCTAGAAAAAGTAATAGAATTCCTGATGATTTTAATAGATGGATGAAAAATGCTTCCATTACTTTTTGTTTTCGATGAGGTCAATAATTTCCTTGAGTTCTTCAACGGATATTTTTTCTTCCTTGGCAAAAAAGGACACCAAATTTTTATAGGAATTGTCAAAATAGTCCACCATGCTGGCGTTAACGAATTTCTTTCGGTACTTCTCCTTAGAAATCAATGGATAATATCTATGCGTTTTTCCAAAGGCTTCATGGCTTACATACCTTTTTTCCTCAAGATTGCGCACTATGGTGGATAATGTATTATAATGAGGCTTATCTCCTTCCACGTAATCCATAATTTCCTTTACAAAAGCTTTTTTCAAATCCCAAAGAATTTTCATTATCTCTTCTTCCTTATTGGTCAATTTTTGCATGCGTAAAATGTTTGCTCAAACATATAACTATTTTTGTAGTTATACAACTGTTATTGTAGTTAGTTAACTATTTATTTAGTTTTAAAGAAAAAACCATCTATATATTCCGCTAGCTAAAAACATTAGGTTCCCATATATTTGCCGAAAAACACATAGCATGCAGAATTTCCTTTTTGTGATTGTCGGATTGGTTCTTTTGATTGCAGGGGGGAATTGGCTATTGAAAGCTTCGGTTGCCCTGTCGCTTAGATTGGCGATACCCAAAATAGTCATTGGGATGACCGTGGTCTCTTTTGCCACTTCTGCACCGGAGTTGATCGTAAGTGTCAATGCGGCATTGGCCGGTGATTTTGAATTTACCTTATCCAATGTAATAGGGTCGAACATTGCTAATCTAGGACTGGTATTGGGAATTACCGTACTGTTGGCTAAAATAGATGTACGGAAAAGCTTTTACACAACAGATTGGCCGGTGATGATGTTCGCTTCCGTACTTTTTGTCGGGTTTATCTATTTTGATGGCGTGTTGCAACAGTATGAAGGCATTATTATGGTGGTCTTTTTGTTTTTGTTCTTGATTTATTTATTAAAGTTTCAGAAAACCGCGGTAGTTGATGAAATGCCGGAAGATGATGAGTTGTTGCCATTGTACAAAACCGTTTTGTTTCTTGGGATAGGCGGGGTAGGGCTATGGGGCGGTTCGGAACTTTTACTGTCCGGTGCGGAAGGTATGGCCTATCAGTTGGGAATTGATAAAGGAATAATCGGGCTATTGGTACTTTCTGTAGGTACGAGTATCCCTGAATTGACCGCTTCAATAATTGCCGTCCTGAAAAAGGAGAAAGCCATATCGGTCGGGAATCTTATTGGTTCCAACATATTTAACCTATTGGCCGTTATGGGGATTACATCAATTATAACCCCCGTTCCGGTTCTTGAGGAACGGGTACTTTCCAGTGATATTTTCTGGATGTTGGGTGTGTCCTTTGTAATTCTTCCCCTGGTATTTATACCAAAAGGACTTCGTTTGGGTTGGCGGGATGGTATTGTCCTTATTGGGATTTACCTGACTTTTGTTTATTTCACTATCGAATAAAAAAAACGCCCTGGGATTTCCAAGGCGTTTTCATCAACAATTAATTTAGCTTAAACGTCAGCACTTTTTACGGTCTTGACAATTCTAGCCGCAATCTTATAAGGATCACCATTGGAAGCAGGTCTTCTATCTTCCAACCATCCTTTCCATCCTTTTTCTACGGTAATGATAGGAATACGGATAGAGGCACCCCTGTCCGAAACACCATAACTAAAATCGTTAATGGATGCGGTTTCATGGAGCCCTGTTAAACGTTGGTCGTTAAATTCACCATAAACGGCGATGTGTTCCTTGGTTACGGGCCTGAATGCTTCACATATTTTTTCGTACACTTCTTTGGAGCCACAGGTCCTTAACGTTGTATTGGAGAAGTTGGCATGCATACCCGAACCGTTCCAATCCCCTTTGACCGGTTTTGGATGATACTCTATATAGTAACCGTAACTTTCTGTTAATCTGTCCAGTAAATATCGTGCGACCCAAATTTCATCTCCCGCTTTTTTGGCGCCTTTGGCAAACAACTGGAATTCCCATTGGCCACTGGCCACTTCCTGGTTGATACCTTCAAAATTTAACCCGGCCGCAATACAAAGATCGGCATGCTCCTCCACAAAATCCCTTCCGTGCGTGTTTTTACCACCTACGGAGCAGTAATACATTCCTTGGGGACCTGGATAACCACCAACAGGGAAACCTAAGGGCAACTGCGTAGCCGTGTCCATAATAAAATACTCCTGCTCAAAGCCAAACCAAAAATCATTATCGACATCATCAATGGTGGCCCTGGAATTACTTTCGTGTGGTGTGCCGTCTGCATTAAGAACCTCGGTCATAACAAGGTATCCATTTTTTCTTGCGGGATCGGGATAGATAGCAACTGGTTTCAATAAACAATCGGAAGAACCTCCTTCTGCCTGCTTTGTCGAACTTCCATCAAAAGACCATATTGGACAGTCCTCTAGTTTTCCGCTAAAATCTTCTTCAACTTTAGTCTTACTTCTAAGGTTTGCGGTTGGCTTGTAACCGTCCAACCAAATGTATTCTAATTTGGATTTACTCATAATTTTGGTCGTTATATTTACTGAATTAAAAGACGAACAAAAATATGTTTTTTCCTGTTTTATATGAATTTTTAGGGGGTAAATCTTTGAAATTCGGATTAATTTTATAATACCCCTAGTTTTTAGCGGGTATTTTATGAATATTATATTTTAACCATTTATTTTTGTCAAATCAATAACACTAAAAATACCATTATGCCAAATACAAGATTTTCAGCAGTTAAGGAGAGCTATGGAAGAAACCCAATTCCAATTGAGGAAAAAGGAAGAAGGTCGGATTTGTTCGGGATAAATGTATTTAATGAAAGAAAGATGTTGCAATACCTGACCAAAGATGCGCTGGACAATGTAAAGGGGGCTATTTTCTCGGGAAAAAAGATAGATAGAAAAATTGCCGATCAAGTAGCGGAAGCCATCAAGGGATGGGCAATTTCCATGGGAGCTACCCATTACACACATTGGTTTCAGCCATTAACGGGCGCTACGGCCGAAAAACACGATGCCTTTTTTGATTTGTTGACAGATGGTACCGCTTTGGAAAAATTTGGTGGTGGGCAATTGGTGCAGCAGGAACCGGATGCTTCCAGCTTTCCAAGCGGGGGTATCAGAAATACGTTCGAGGCCAGGGGATACACCGCTTGGGACCCTACCTCGCCAGCTTTTATCTATGGGACAACACTTTGCATTCCTACTGTTTTTGTCTCCTATACCGGTGAAGCATTGGATAATAAGGCACCATTATTAAGGGCGTTGCATGCTGTGGACGAGGCTGCTACGGGTGTTGCCCGTTATTTTGACAAAAATGTTTCCAAGGTGAATGCGACATTGGGTTGGGAACAGGAATATTTTTTGATAGACAAGGCATTGGCACATTCACGACCGGACCTTATTCTGACAGGGAGAACTTTGATCGGAAATGCTGCGGCAAAAGGGCAACAATTGGACGATCATTATTTTGGTGTGATTCCAAGTCGGGTATTAAGCTTTATGAGCGATTTGGAAAAAGAATGTACCAAATTGGGAATTCCGGTAAAGACACGCCATAATGAAGTGGCTCCCAACCAATTTGAATTGGCCCCGGTTTTTGAGGAAGCCAATTTAGCCGTAGACCACAACCTTTTGTTGATGGACGTTATGGATAAGATGGCCGATAAACATCATTTTAAAGTACTTTTCCATGAAAAACCGTTTGCCGGTATCAATGGTTCGGGCAAACACAATAATTGGTCCCTTTCTACGGATAAAGGGGTAAATCTTCTGAGTCCCGGATCCACACCTATGAAGAACCTTCAATTTTTAACGTTTTTCATTAATACGATTAAAGCGGTGGATACTTATGAAGAATTATTGCGCTCTTCCATAGCTTCTGCCAGTAATGACCATAGATTGGGAGCCAATGAGGCACCTCCCGCCATATTTTCCATATTTATCGGATCTCAGTTGACCAGTGTGCTGGATGAGTTGGAAGGTGTGTCCCAGGGCAAGCTTTCGCCCGAAGAGAAAACGGAATTAAAGCTTAACGTAGTAGGAAAGATTCCGGAAATCTTACTGGACAATACCGATCGTAACAGGACTTCCCCGTTTGCATTTACCGGCAATAAGTTTGAAATGCGTGGGGTAGGGGCCAAAACCAATTGTGCCAAGCCCATGACCATTTTAAATACCATTGTGGCCAAACAGTTGAAGGATTTTAAAAAGGAGGTAGATGTACTGATCGATAAGAAGAATTTAAAAAAGGACGAAGCAATTTTCAATGTGCTGCGGGAATATATTAAAGCCTCCAAAAGAATTCGGTTCGATGGCGATGGTTATAGTAAGGATTGGGAGACCGAGGCCAAAAGGAGAAAGCTGAGCCATAACCGAAATACCCCGGATGCATTAAACGTTCTGACTTCTAAAGAAAGCCTTGCATTGTTCAAATCTATGAAGGTTATGAGTGAAATTGAGGTGAGCGCCCGGCAAGAGGTAGAGTTGGAGACCTACATAATGCATGTGCAAATAGAGGGCAGGGTCTATAATGAGCTGATCTATAACCATATCATACCCACTGCCGTGGCCTATCAAAATAAACTGATAGCCAACGTAACCGGTCTAAAGGAAATATATGGCGCGGCCCACAAGAGTTTTTCCGAAGGGCAATTAACAATGATCGAGGAAATTGCCGAGCATTTGGTAGAAATCAAAAAAGGAACGGATGCCATGACGGAAGCCCGTAAAAAGGCCAATGCCCTTATGGATAATAAAAAGAAGGCCAACGCATATTGTAACAATGTAAAGCCCTATTTTAATGAGATTCGCAAACATTGTGATAAATTAGAACGTTTGATCGAAGATCAACTCTGGCCATTGACCAAATACCGGGAACTGCTTTTTATCAAGTAAGATCGGTTTTGTTCAAAACTTTGTAAAAGAGTAAGGTAAAATCTTAGATCTCGGTTTGAAGTAATGCGCTATTTTTGTCCAAAATTGAACCAATGTCTTCAGATACTAGTAAAAGATATGCACAACGTGGGGTTTCTGCCTCCAAGGAAGATGTACATAATGCTATAAAGAACATTGATAAGGGTTTGTTTCCTAAAGCTTTCTGTAAGATCGTACCTGATTATCTGACAGGGGATGGGGATCATTGCTTGGTGATGCATGCGGATGGAGCCGGTACCAAATCTTCTTTGGCGTATATGTACTGGAAAGAAACAGGGGATATATCCGTATGGAAAGGAATCGCCCAGGATGCCCTTATCATGAATATTGATGATCTTATCTGCGTAGGGGCCACGGACAATATCATGTTGTCCTCTACCATTGGGCGCAATAAAAATAAGATTCCGGGAGAGGTCATTTCCGCTATTATCAATGGTACGGAAGAGCTGATTTCGGATTTGGCGGAACATGGTATTACTATTCATGCTACAGGAGGCGAAACCGCCGATGTTGGGGATTTGGTACGGACAATAATCGTTGATTCTACGGTTACCGCCAGGCTTAAACGTGATCAGGTTATCGATAATGCCAATATTCAAGAAGGAGATGTAATCGTAGGGCTGGCTTCTTTTGGGCAATCTGTCTATGAGAAGGAATATAATGGGGGAATGGGAAGTAACGGGCTTACCTCTGCCCGTCATGATGTTTTTGCAAAATATTTGGCCAAAAAGTTCCCGGAGAGCTTTGATGCCGAGGTTCCGGACGATTTAGTGTATTCTGGAAATACCAAGCTTACGGACAATGTTCCGAACACTCCTTTGGATGCCGGAAAGCTGGTCCTATCGCCGACCAGGACCTATGCCCCCATAGTCAAACGAATTTTAAACAGGTACTCGAACCATGAAATTCACGGAATGGTACACTGTAGCGGAGGTGCACAGACTAAAATACTTCATTTTATAGACAACCTCCATATTATCAAGGATAACCTTTTTGAGGTTCCTCCGTTGTTCAAGTTAATACAGGAGCAATCGGGAACCGATTGGAAAGAAATGTATCAGGTATTTAATTGTGGGCATCGTCTGGAAATTTACGCAAAACCGGAAGTGGCACAAGACTTGATAAGTATTTCCAAAGAATTTAATGTAGATGCCCAAATTGTTGGAAGGGTAGAGACTTCTGTGACCAAAAAACTTACCATAGAAAGCGAGTATGGTACCTTTGCCTATTAGGGCATACGATTAGGTCGTTTACTACGTTCTTTATAATAAACAATTTTGTTATGGAAAGAAAGGAATTTCTTAGAAGCTTGGGAGCCGGAGCGGCCTTTGCCGTTACGTTTCCATGTTTGGGCAGCTGCTCAAAGGACGATGCTATAGAAGGGGATATTGTAGAACAACCCACGGGAATAGACTTTACAGTGGATTTGGATAGCGCAGAAGGCGCAAAACTGGCGAATAACGGTAGTTTTATTTTGAAAAATCTGGTCGTGGTAGTCAAGAACCTGGAAGGCGAATTTGTTGCTGCCACCCAGGTCTGCAGCCACGAAAGTTATGATCAGGTACGGTTTATAAATAATGATGGAGGTATTTTTTATTGTGATGTCCATGGTTCCAGGTTCGCCCAGGATGGTTCACCTTTGAATACTATCCCGAACAGTACGCCAAAACCCATTAAAATTTATAACACGGAATTAAACGGAAATATCCTTCGTATTTTTGAGTGAATCCCGGTTTTGCCCCAAAATCTTAACTTTTGAAAGCAAAGTTCTCCATTTTGTTCCTGTTGATATCCACTTTTGCGTTTTCGCAAGAATGGCATGAAACCTATGCTTTTGCCGAGAAAAAGGTACAAAATACCCAAAAAAAATTATTGTTGGTCTTTTCGGGATCGGATTGGTGCGCTCCCTGTATAAGGTTGGATAGACAGCTATTTCAGTCCAAAATATTTGAGGAATATGCGAAAGAGCATTTGGTTTTATATAAAGCCGATTTTCCAAGAAAAAAAGCGAATAGGCCATCAAAAGAAGTGGAAAAGATCAATAAACGACTTATAGAACAATATAACCCGGAAGGTTATTTTCCTTTAGCCGTCTTATTGGACGATAAGGGTGCTATCCTGATTAACTTCGGATATGAAAATAAAGCTCCAGAGGAGTATATTTCACTTTTAAATTCCGTCCAAAAGTGAAGTTTATTGTTCCTATGATACTGCTTTTTTTTGCTATTACGGTAACAGGCCAAAATCAAAAATATGTTACCGTAAAAAGGACGCTCAAATTAATGGGCAGCCGTTTTGAGATTACGGTGGTTTCTATAAATGAAGATTTGGGGCATATCAATATTCAAGAGGCCATAGGCGAAATCCGGAGAATCGAGAAAATGATTTCCGCATGGGATACGACTTCCGAGACGCATCAAATTAATAAAAACGCAGGAATAAAGCCGGTAAAAGTTAGTCGGGAACTTTTTAAATTGATAGAACGGGCCAAGCAAATATCCGAAATAACGAACGGTGCCTTTGATATCTCCTATGCTTCAATGGATGAAATTTGGAGGTTTGATGGTTCTATGAAATCCATGCCCTCAAAAGAACAAATACGAGCTTCGGTTGCCAAAGTGGGGTATGAAAAAATTATACTCGATAGTGCCGAAAGTACCGTCTACCTTAGGGAAAAGGGAATGAAAATTTCCTTTGGGGCCATTGGAAAAGGATATGCGGCAGATAAGGCAAAGGAACTTCTGGTCTCAAAACAAGTGGTAGCGGGAATTATCAATGCGGCAGGGGACTTGACCACATGGGGAACGAAGGCAAGTGGGGAAAAATGGCTCATAGGCATAGCAAACCCGTTGAGTAAGGATAAAATTTTCTCCTGGGTGCCTCTTTTGGAATCTTCGGTGGCGACTTCAGGTAACTATGAAAAGTTTGTGACCATAAATGGAAAAAAATACACTCATATCATCGATCCCAGAACGGGATATCCTTCCTTTGGGATAAACAGCGTTTCCGTTTTTGCCAAAAGTGCGGAGTTGTGCGATGCTCTTGCCACGGCAATATTTATTATGGGCAGGGATGCGGGACTATCCTTAATAAACCAATTGGGAGGTCCTGAAGTCATTATAGTGGATAGCGATAATAAAATTCATAAAAGTAGTGGGATCTTATTCGATAATAACCCTTAAATTGAATCTATGGAAAAGATGTTTTTTGTTGTATGTACGGGAATCTTATTATGTACTTCGTGTGTTGCGGTAAAGGAGTATGAAAAAGTTTATCTTAACGATGAGGAAATGCAATTGTCCGCTCGTGGCGCCGAACGTTTTGAAACCAATTTCCATATCTATAGAGAAGCATCCGCAGGTGCAAATGGTGGTAAAACCGGAGGTGGTTGCGGTTGTAATTAAACGGGATCGGGTATTTGACTAAAATGAAACAAGGAACCTTTGCCGAATTTATTCCAAGCAGAGGAGCTATCAAAAGAAGATGAAATTTGAAAAGATTATTAAAACAAGACCGGACAGGTTATTTTGATGAGGAATCACCAATGAGTTATTGCATGCCCAAAAAGCTGCTCTTTAGCTGTTTGTTGTGTTCCTTTTTTTATGTTCGCGGCCAGAACACTACAAACAGCTCATATCAAAAAAGGGTTTTGGAGGCCGCTGAGATCGATTTGTTATTTAGTTATTATGGTCAAGATGGCAGTAATGCGGCCGTAACGGGTGGTGAGGGTACGGAAGAACTGTCGGATGCTACTTCCAGTATTGTGGTCAAGATTCCTTTGAATCCAGATGATATCCTTACTGTTGATGCAGGTGTATCTGCCTATACCTCTGCCTCCAGTAGTAACGTAAACCCTTTGGATGGTGACCCTAACAACAATAGTAGCCCTTTTAGTGCTTCTTCAGGAGCTTCCAGGCAAGATCTCTTAGCTTATTTTAATCCATCATATCAACATAGTTCCAAGGACAGGAATTCAATAGTAAGTGCTAACGGATATGTATCTTCTGAGTACGATTATTTTTCCATAGGTTTTGGTGCGGGATATGCCCGTCTTTTTAATGAAAAAAATACCGAAATATCCATTAGCGCAAATGTATTTTTGGATAAATGGAACCCACAATACCCCATAGAGCTTAGAAACGGATTTTCGGATAACAGAACGACCGGAAACGGAATCTATAATCCGGCCTTTACGCCATTTGAAAAGGAAAATCGCAATTCGTATTCCATATCCCTGTCATTTTCCCAAATATTGGCCAAAAGACTGCAAGGGTCCGTTTTTATGGACCTTGTAAGACAGCAAGGTTTGTTAAGTACTCCTTTTCAAAGGGTTTATTTTGGGGATACGGCCGATTTCTTTATTGAGGATTTTCAGTTGGCGGACGATGTGGAACAACTGCCGGATAGTAGATTTAAGATACCAATTGGTGCCCGGTTGAATTATTTTTTGGGAGACAGATTCGTTATTCGTTCATACTATCGGTTTTATACGGATAACTGGGGCGTTAATTCCCATACGGCCAATTTGGAGATTCCCATAAAATTAAACGATGCTTTTACCATTTACCCCAGCTACAGATATTATGCCCAAACGGCGGCCGATTATTTCTTTGAAAAAGAAGATGCACTGTCCACTCTGGACTTTTATACGTCCGACTATGATTTATCGGCTTATAATGCCGATCAATTTGGTCTGGGGGTAAGATATAAGGATATATTTACGAAAGCCAGAATCCTTAGATTTGGGCTAAAAACCGTGGATTTCAGATTTAATTCATATACTAGAAGTGACGGTCTAAATGCTTTTATCTTTACCTTAGGTACTACTTTTGTTGCGGATTAAAGGGAAGATACCCTTCTCGCTCCAGATCCTTTTTGGATCGTATTTCTTTGGAACGCCCGTTTTTAAATAAATAGACCGTATCGCTTACATCCATAATATCCTTATAAAAATGATCCGTGATCAAAATGATACTTTCCTCCTTTTTTAAATGGATCAGTGCCTTTATTTTTTCAATGTACAATGGGGCAATAAATGAAAATGGTTCGTCCAATAAAATAATTTTCTTGTTTAACATAAGTATCAAATAGGTCTCCAGTACCTTTAGTTCTCCAAAGGAAAGTTCATAGATTTTTGAATTTTGGTGTCTTTTAAATGATTCGAACATATTTATAAAGTCATGAGGTTCCAAATCAAAGAGATAAAATACACTTTTAAGTTTTATGTTCTTGGGTAAAAGTTGATGTTGAGGAAGGTAGGCTGTATTATTCTGGAGGAATAATTTCCGTTTTTGATAGATTC
Source organism: Maribacter spongiae (assembly GCF_047345125.1). Lineage (NCBI taxonomy): Bacteria > Pseudomonadati > Bacteroidota > Flavobacteriia > Flavobacteriales > Flavobacteriaceae > Maribacter > Maribacter spongiae. Next base: position 111,817 of record NZ_JBLFEQ010000005.1, read on the forward strand.
CATCAAATCGTATGTTTTTGTATTTTGGTTTTAAATCCCCAAAAAGAATACGTAAAAAAGAGGTCTTGCCACAGCCGTTTCGGCCAAGGATTCCGGTTACTTTGCCTTGTTCTGCCTTCACGTAGATTCCATAGAGGATTTTTTGATTATTAAAGCTTAATTCTATGTTGTCCGCTTCCAGTATCAAATTGAATGAATTGTGAAAATTGAAACGATGGTCAAAAAGATATCGATCAAAAAAGTTTGACTAAAGAGGGTCGGTTTGGAGATTCCGAAATTTTTATATAAAATCAATGTTTTACGAAGTTTGGGTTCTAAATAGAACAGATAGGCCAGACCGAACAGCACAAGTTTTGATAAGAGGATGGTCATACTCATTCTAGGACCGGACAAATCTTTTAAAAAAGAATATTGTACCAAAGCAAGGCCGATGGAAATAAATAAAAACGGTTTATAAAACCTAAAAATCAGTTTGTAGGTTTTGCGTGTGAAAATGGATTTCATCTAAGCATAGGAGTCTACTTAAATGTACAAATTTATTGTAAATTCGCAACACAAGTGATGTGAGTATATGATAGATAAATTAAACATTGTAAAACAACGGTTTGATGAGGTTTCCGATCTGATAATCCAACCAGATGTTATTGCGGATCAGAGTCGTTACGTGAAGCTTACCAAAGAATATAAAGATCTTAAGGATCTAATGGTAAAACGGGACGAATATTTGGAATTGACCAATAATATTTCAGAGGCGGAAGAAATTATTGCCGATGGCAGTGACGAGGAGATGCTGGAGATGGCCAAGCTGCAATTGGATGAGGCAAAGTCTGGGTTGCCCAAATTGGAGGATGAGATTAAATTTATGTTGATACCCAAGGATCCGGAGGATGCAAAAGACGTTGTCATGGAAATACGTGCCGGAACGGGTGGGGACGAAGCCAGTATCTTCGCAGGGGATCTGTTTAGGATGTATACCAAATATTGCGAGACCAAAGGCTGGAAAACCAATGTTATAGATCTGAGTGAAGGAACAAGTGGAGGTTATAAGGAAATCCAGTTTGAGGTAACGGGAGCGGACGTATATGGAACGCTTAAATTTGAAGCCGGCGTACATAGGGTACAGCGGGTGCCACAGACCGAAACCCAGGGCAGGGTACATACCAGTGCCGCGACCGTAATGGTTTTGCCCGAGGCGGAAGATTTTGACGTTCAAATAGACCCTAAGGATGTACGTATCGATTTTTTCTGTTCCTCAGGGCCGGGCGGACAATCCGTGAATACCACGTATTCCGCAGTCCGGTTGACGCACGTGCCTACAGGGTTGGTGGCACAATGCCAAGATCAAAAATCCCAACATAAGAACAAGGAGAAGGCCTTTAGGGTGTTACGTTCAAGATTATATGATTTGGAATTGGCCAAAAAACAGGAGGAAGATGCGGCCAAAAGAAATTCCCAGGTAAGTAGCGGCGACCGTTCCGCTAAAATTAGGACCTATAATTATCCGCAGGGTAGGGTAACGGACCATCGTATCGGTTTAACGCTCTATGACCTTCAAAATATTATTGACGGGGACGTTCAACGTATTATAGATGAATTGAGCCTAGTAGAGAATACCGAGAAATTAAAAGAAGCCTCGGAGATATTTTAATCCATAAATGGGAGGTTTTCTTACCGTATGTTCTATGGCAAGGGGATAATCGCTGTGTAAAGATAATATAGGTAGAAAAACAAGTAGCGTATCATCCTTTGCTGAACGTTCAATTAGTAACAATCTTATTGCTGATGACCACACAAAACTTAATAGGCCAAATCCATAAAAAAAAGTCCTTTCTCTGTATTGGCCTGGATACGGATCTAGACAAAATTCCGTCCTATTTGTTGGAAACGGAAGATCCTGTTTTTGAATTTAATAAGGGAATCATAGATGCAACGCATCATCTATGTGTTGCGTATAAGCCCAATATTGCCTTTTACGAGGCCTATGGTCTAAAAGGCTGGAAAGCTTTGGAAAAGACCATGGATTATATCAACACCAACTATCCGGAGTTATTTACCATTGCGGATGCCAAACGCGGGGATATTGGGAATACTTCAACCCGATATGCAAAAGCTTTTTTTGAGGATTTAAAGTTCGATTCCATTACCATTGCGCCATATATGGGCAAGGATTCCGTTGAACCCTTTTTAACTTTTGGGGATAAGCATACCATCTTATTGGCGTTGACTTCCAATATTGGTGCTTTTGATTTTCAAACCAAAAAAATAGAAGGATCGGAATTATATCTGGAAGTGCTAAAGACCTCCCAAACCTATAAAGGTGCAGAAAATTTAATGTATGTAGTAGGGGCTACAAAGGCCCTATATCTCGCGGAAATTAGAAAAATCGTCCCCAATAGTTTTTTGCTGGTTCCGGGGGTAGGCGCGCAAGGAGGCAGTTTGCAGGATGTTTGCAAATACGGTATGAACGCTACCATTGGGTTGTTGGTAAATTCATCCAGAGGAATTATATATGCTTCAGATGGAGAAGATTATGCTTTGGCCGCTAGGCAAAAAGCGGAGGAATTGCAGCTACAAATGCAAGAAGAGCTCGAAAAAATAGGTTGACCGTACTTATACGAGATTTTCTAATATTCCTTTTAACTTTTGTGCTTTATGCTCAAAGAATTCCCCAAGTCGGGTGTCACAATACTTCATATTTGAAGCTTTGTCCAAAAATATTTGATATTGATATTCCAATACGGTAATGGCATCTGCCGTAGCAGCTATAGGGGTTACCGTTCCCACTTTACAATATTGCTTTTCCATAGTAATAAGATGTTCTTACAAATATACGGGCAACATCAAGATTTGGACGTTGGATAGTAAGGTTATACAACTAATAACTAGGTAATTTGTCTTTTTTTTAACAAAAACATTGATAATACTTTAGGAATGATTAAAAGTCAATGAAAAATTCCATTAAAACGATCTGGAATCAGAAAAGTTTCAATACATTGCTACTTGCCCTAAAAAGGCATAAGGAACACTTTGCTAAATTATACTAAATACATTCATAAAGATTCTAGGTCTTGGGTCACTTTTGTACATGGTGCCGGAGGAAGTTCTTCTATATGGTTTAAACAAGTAAGGGAGTTTGGAAAACACTTTAATGTACTGCTCCTTGATCTTCGGGGCCACGGGAGTTCTAAACCCAATCTACAAGATGCCTTTAATGAACAATACACTTTTGATTCCATTACCAATGATATATTAGAAGTTATTGATTATGAAAAAGTTGAAAAATCACATTTTATAGGGATTTCATTGGGTACGATACTCATCCGGAATTTGGCGGAAAAACATCCGCATAGAGTAGAGAGTATGATTATGGGGGGAGCGATTATGAAATTGAACTTGCAATCTCGGATTTTGATGTGTTTGGGTATTGCTTTTAAATCTTTAGTACCCTATTTATGGTTGTATCGCTTTTTTGCTTTTGTTATCATGCCCTATAGAAATCATAGGGAATCTCGGTTGTTGTTCGTGAGGGAGGCAAAGAAATTATATCAAAAGGAATTTGTAAGATGGTTTAAATTAACTTCTGAAATAAATCCGTTGTTACGCTTTTTTCGAACAGTGGATATTAAAATCCCGACCTTATATGTAATGGGGGAGGAAGATTACCTTTTTCTTCCGGCAATCAAAAAAATAGCTTCTGCACACGATAATTCCAATCTCTTTATCATAGAGGATTGCGGACATGTAGTAAATGTGGAACAGCCTAAACTTTTTAACAATATGGTAATCGGATATTTAACCGGAATAAAGAACTCCTGAGTAGATTTTTGGATAGCTTATGGGAAAATCAAAAAAAGCAATAAATGCAGCCCTAAGAGGATATTGATAGCTAATTCAAATAACCACTCTAAAAAATAAGACAGAAGTTCTTTATTTTGAAGGTTGTCTCAGAGCTGCTTTATATATATTGTTGATCGAGTTACTCGTTCAAAGTAACGTATTTATCATACTATAACAGATAAGACCTATAAAAATTTACTTTTTCCGATGATTTTTTACCGGTATTTTACACGTTCATAAGAAATTACATATTATGAGTGCTGAATTTTATTTCTAAAAGCCAAGAAACTTATTTTTTGTGATTTTGTTCAATTGTCCGCCATTTTCGTGATTTAGGTATTCCTGGTTGGATTTTTCATTCTTTTATTACATAGGGCAATGGATTTTTCTTGTAAAGTTTTTGGTGTAAATGGGAATTGAACGAAAGTACTTCCCCTGGTATAATAATCATATGGATTAGGGGAATAGTACTTTTTTATGTTGTTTTCCTATGAGTTTTTCGGTGTGAAAAAATAAAAACACGACGGACTTTTTGTTTTGTCGGTCGTGTTCGTTCGAATATTATTAAAATTTATAGAGGTCTCAGAATACCCTTATTGTCTTTTCTAATGAATCAATTGTAACCGGGATTTTGTTCCAGTAAGGGATTTCTATCCCTTGCCGATTGTGGGATAGGAAATACCAAACGATTATCATCATAGGATAGGCCTCCAATATTTCTTTGGGTTCTTTTATAATCGTGGAGTGTAAATCCTTCAAAAGCCAGTTCTAATTCTCTTTCGTTCAGTATCAGGTCCAAAGTGAGAGAGGTCAATGCCGGTGCTGATGATCTGGCCCTTAAAGCATTTATTTCAGTTAATGGTGTCGATCCAACGGATGTTCCCAACCGGAAATTACATTCCGCCCGTATCAGATGCATTTCCGCTATCCGTACAGGGGTGGCGTTTGCAAATTGTCTGGCATGTTTTGATGATAACAAGAGTCCGGTACTGACCCCTTCTCCGGGATAGGTGAAATTTCTTCTATCGTCGTCCACTGAATCAAATTTATCCAAATAAGCTTGGGTTATTGCTATATCGCCACCTCTTCCGCCCAATGCTTCCGTCGCATAATGAATATTGGAAAGATTAGTGCCTTCTTGGTTGGTGACTATCCATGAAAAGACGGTTTCAACAGAATTATCATCTGTATTAAAAGCAGCTGCATATGTGCTTGTTAGTAAATGACCGCTGTTTAATAATACATTATGTGCCGCATCTCTAGCTGCTGCATAATTTCCTTGTTGCAGATAAACTCTTGCCAAAATGGCCTGGGCGGCATATTTGTCGGCACGTTCACCATTGGTATCCGGTAATTTGTTAAAAGAATCCGTTAAATCGGAAATTACCTGTGCGTATACTTCCTCTACCGTATTTCTCCCAATTCTTATATCCACACTGGGCGGAGTTAACGTAAGAGGTACTCCTAATTGGGAATTGGAACCTCCCGGATTGTATGGTAGGCCATATAATTTGACCATATCAAAATAAACCAATCCTCTTAAGAACTTTGCTTCGCCCTCTACACGGTTTCTTTCCTGAGTATCATCAAATTTATCAAGATTGTCCAAAACCGTATTTACATGGCCTGTAATAGAATAACTATCCGCATAAATGTTCACGGCACTGGTATTGTTGTTGACCAAGGCTTTATTGAATACATCGCGTAAATTATCAAAAGTTCCGTTCCAGCTCACCTGATCGGTATTTCCCAAAAGTTCCGATACAACATTTATCTCTCCGCTATAATTACCATTATATATGGGAGCCAAGTTATCCGGGCTGGTATTTCTCCCAATATCATAGGCTGCCAACAAAATAGCGTTTATGTTCTCCGGGGTGGAAGTAGCGGCATCAATGCCAATGCTTTGGCGAGGTTCCAAATCTAATTCCTTTTCACAGGAAACGATGGCGACGAAAACAAATAGGGCGATCAAAAAATTTATACTTTTCTTCATATCCATAATTTTTTAGAAAGTAACGTTTAGACCAAGTGTATAGACCCTGGCTGGAGGGGCGGAATAAAAGGTGCTACCGACATTGGTGTTGGAGTTAGCGTCATCGTTGGACGATTCGGGGTCGTAACCTCTATAATCCGTAAACGTGAGCAGGTTTAGTCCAGATAGATAGACCCGTAATCCACTAAGGCCAATTTTTTCCAAAGCTTGTGACTGCAAAGAATATCCGATAGTTAAATTCCTAAGGCGAATAAAGTCCGCATCCTGTAGATAGCGCGTGCTGGCAGAATGCCCGTTGTTGACAAAAAGCCTGGCTTCGGGGACATCCGTTATATCTCCCGGGTTTCTCCATCTGTTGTTAAAGGCGTATTCAGTTTGATTGTCCAGGCCGTTACCAAAACCACTTTCCTGATATTGTCCCGCTTCATTATATAACTGTGCTCCCCATTGACCTTGGAACGTAAAGGAAAAATCCAGCCCCCTATAATCAAATGTACTGGAAAAACCTCCAATAATATCGGGATTGGGATTACCGGCGATAACCCTTTGCGCCAATGAAAAATCATTGGTTACCCCCTTGTTTAGCGTGCCATCTTCATTTTCTGTATTCAAAACAAACTCGGCATCGCCTGTTTGGGGATTTACCCCTGCATATTCTACCAGATAAAATGAATTTATGGCCTCACCTTCCCTCAGTATATTCTTATCTACGATCTGGTCTTCACCATTAGGTAGATTGGTGATTTCATTTTTATTAATGGCAAGGTTGAAACTGGTTCTCCACGTAAGGTTTTCGGATTGAACATTTATAGTATTTAGTACGAATTCAAATCCCTTGTTTTCTAAGTTCCCTATATTCTGTAATATTCCATGCCGTGGGATTTGTGCTTCAAAAGGAACCCGGGTAAAGAACAATAAATCTTTTGTTTTTTTGACATAATAGTCAACTTCTCCCGAAATTCTGTTGCCAAAAAATCCAAAATCCAGACCAAGATCGGTTTGTTCCGTTTCTTCCCATTTTAAGTTCGGATTCTCACCTTGTGTAAACTCCAGACCTGATTCCCCATTATAATTGGTTCCACCGTAGAGGCCAAGGCTTGGGAAGTTAGAGACAGGGGTATTTCCGTTTATTCCCCAGCTTGCACGTAATTTGAGTGTTGATAAGGCATTAACATTTACAAGAAATTTTTCCTGGGATATGATCCAACCTGCGGATGCCGCAGGAAAATACCCGAACCTATTTTCCGATCCAAATCTGGAGGAACCATCTTGGCGAATACTGGCCTTTAGGATATATTTATTTTTATAATCGTAGGTTGCTCGTGCAAAATAGGATATTTGGGACCAATTTGTAAAATCACCTGTACCGTCAGAGATTGTTGCGGCACTGGAAATCGATTTAAAATCATCCGTGGGAAAACCATCTCCCGTTACGGAAGTGGCCCTGTTTTTGAATCGGGTGTAATTGGCTCCTAAAACAAAATTTATGTTGGAAGATTCCCCAAAAAAATGATCGTATGTTAGGTAGTTGTTCGTGGATATGATTTCCGTTCCGTCATCCGAAGCAAAGCTTTGTCCATCGGTGGATTGGAAAGGTGCCAATCTGCCCGTATTTCTATCCACGGTCTGGTTCAAATAATCATACCCGATTTCCGATACAAAATTCAGGGATTTATTTAGTTTTATATCGGTAAAGAATTTACCTAATAATCTACGTCTTTTATTTACTCTGGAGGAATTTTGATCTTGTAGTAAAAAGTTAGAGTATAATGTATTTGCGTTAATTTCACCGTTGGACAAAAATACAGGAGCCGTAGGTATTTGAGCTATGGCCTGCAAAGGGGTGGTAAAGGAAACATCACCGGATATTCTGTCGATTACAGTGCTTGTGTAACCCATGTTCAAGCCTACGTCCAACCAGTCATTGATTTTATGATCTATATTGGCCCTTAAACTTATTCGTTGTAAACTATTGCCCCTTACGATACCATCGGTATCATTGTACGAGCCAGAAATGAAACTTTTTGTTTTTTCATCACCACCGGTAGCAGAAAGGTTTATATTTCTTATATAGCTGTTTTGGAATGCTTCTTCTTGCCAGTCCGTATTCACTTCTCTATAATCCCTATCTCCTTGATACCGTTGCAAACGATTGTCTACCCAAGCATCCGATTCTGCCATAGTATCAAAAAAACCGGTGTTAAAAGCGGATTCCTCTAAAAGTTCAATGTACTGGGAAGCGTTCAGCAAATCCCTTTTGTGGGTAGGTTGTCCAAAACCGGTTGAAATATCCAAAGAGACGGTAGATTTTCCTTCTTTTCCCCGTTTTGTGGTGATTAAGATTACCCCATTGGTTCCCTTGGCTCCATAAATAGCTGTGGCCGAGGCGTCCTTTAAAATGTCTATGGATGCAATATCGTTGGGGTTAAGGGCTAGAAGAGGGTTTAGATTGGCGTTGATAGAGGAAATATTATTATTGTTCATTTCTATGCCATCAATTAAATACAGGGGTTCCTGTGAAGCGGAGACCGATGAAAGTCCTCTAATGATTACTTTTACACTACCCTCTAGCTTTCCGTTTATTTGGGTGATTTGAACACCTGAAGCTTTACCTACCAAAGCACTTTGTAAACTAGGGGTGGAAATACCACCAATTTGATCGGCATCCAATTTGGCAACATTGTCCGTTAAAAGTCGTTTTGATTGTGTTCCAAAACCAACAACGACAACTTCCTCCAATAAGGAAGCATCTTCCTGCATTTGTACGTTTATGACATTTCCCGTACCAATAATTCTTTCTTCGGTCCTCTGGCCCAAATAGGAGAAAACCAGAACCTGACCTTCTGAAACCCGAATAATATAGTTTCCATCAAAATCCGTCTGGATACCGGTCGTAGTTCCTTTTATCAGAATATTTACACCGGGAAGTGGAATATTTTCTTTATCCGTTACATTGCCCGTCACAGTTTTTTGTTGGGAATATGTCCATGTCATTCCAGCTAAAAGGAGTATGAACAACCAGATACATTTTTTTTTCATACGTATTTAGGTTTAGAGGGTTGGTTGTGAATGCTGTACAACAATAACTCCGAACTGTAGTGATTATGCTAGCGATTAAAGATTTACTTCTCTTTCAAAGTGATGGTCTCGAAACCTTTTTTGATAAGATAATAACTGTTTCGGGGTCGTTTTAATTAGTCATTCACCTCTAAAATAACACGCTCTTTTGTAGTGGGAAGGAAATACTTATAAACGTTTACTTTTCCGACAAAAAATTACTTCCAATTTACCTTTAAAAACTATTAGATGTCCAGGCGTTAAATTTTTATAATAGGGTTTTTGAATAAAAAAAATGGACGACAAAATTATATGCGAAGAATGAAAGGGGAAATGTAAAATGCAGCCCTGAAGAAGCTTGATGACTAATTCAAACGAAACTCTATGAAATAGAAAAAATAAATTTTTAAATAGAAGTATATTTTCAGAGCTGCTTTACACTAGAAAATGTATACCTCAAAATAACATGTTATGTTCTTAAATCAGGGCAAGGCCTATAAACATTTACGTGTCCGACAAATGATTCCTTTTTATTTCCCTATATCTAAAAGTTTCAATGCGGTTTTTTGGTATTCGCTTGGCGTTATCTGGGTATCTCTTTTAAAAGCTTTATTAAAGGTAACCTTATTGTTGTACCCTACTTCATAAGCAACATCTATAATGTTCAAGTTTCTTTGATTATCTTTTTCAAAAATCTTTTTAGCCTCATTAATTCTGTACTTATTGATCAATTCATGAAAATTCATATGAAAATGCTCATTAATGACTTGTGAAGCATTATGTCTGGTCGTATTCAATCTATTTGCCAACTTTTCTAAACTAATGTCATTTTCCTTAAATATTTTTTCCACATCAAAAAGTCGGATCATATTTTCTTTCAGTTCCTGGGAAAGGCTGGTGGTAAGCCCAGACTTTTCATATTTAAAAAACAGCTTGTCAAAGCTTGCCGAACCATTAAAAACGTTTGGTTGTACATTGGCGCAGTAGCCTATATACATAACCATAAGGGCCATGCAGATTACCTGGGAATGAAATAAAAATCCGGATAGAATATTATGGCTTATCAATATTCCGTATCCGGCATAGCAAACTATGTAAGCCATGTGGATGATAAAGATGTTCCGTTGCCAAAGCCTGTTCTCTTTTGTCAGCCCTTCTTTTTGATTTTTTGATGCAACGTAAAGCTTTCGGATGAAAAAACCATACACTGCCAAAGAAATGAATTTTAAGATAACAATAATAATAATGTTTATAGAATCCCCTGGATTTTGACTACTGGCAGTTCTCGCTAACATAAGTTCTAACTTCTCACCGGAAGAAAGGGAATAGATCGGGAGAATATAAATCAAGAATAAAGCCGTTGGTATAAGGTGTGCTAAATCTTTGATTTTGAATACATGACGTTGTGTTATTTTTTTAAAATAAAAATATAGTAATGGCCCGTATAAAAATGAAAAACAAGTGGACATTAAATAGGAATGTGGAAACTCGTAATTATAGTTGGTAGTTTTCAGCCATATGTGAAGGATAAAGAAAGAATGTATAAAGATGAAGCTGCTTATTAATATTCTGGCCACTAGATCTACCTTTCTATTAAAATGAATTACTATTGCTATATAGAACCCTATCAACGCTACGTAAAGGTACATGAAGGACCAAATGCTAGATTTTGGGGTGTACTTTTTGGTAACTGCCAAAAATTGAGGGGTCTGTCTAATGCCGTCAAACCAGGAATCGGCTAAAATATCTGTATTGAAGTCGGCTTGGAGGTATTCTTCTATATAATTGATGCTTTGTTCAACCTTGTTCAGGGCGGAATATCCCTGTGCTACTTTTTTATATATATCCGCTAGAGGTTTCTCTTCTTTTTTAATAATGATTTTATAGGTTGCTATGGCCTCTGGGTATTTTCTTTCTTCAAAGAGGTTATTGGCCAACTCAAGCTCTTTTTTTTCTGATAGGAAAGTCGGATTTCCCGGTAGATCGGTACAATCAACGGATAGACTTGAGTAACAATAGGAAGAAAGAAGTAAGAACGTGATTAAGATTCTTAGATTTCTCATTTGGTTTTTTGATTGATGAATTAACCTATGATTAAAATTAATTATAATATTAAATTCAAATTCTTAATAAACTCTTAAAAAAAGTAAACCCCGATAATAATTTACCTGTATAATTCATTTCGGGTAAAGGAACCCGTTTTTAAAGTAAGTTCGAAAAGAAGCTTTAATATATAGAAAAACCGGTGCTCCCACCGGTTTTTTAACTAACTAACTCAAAAAGTACTAACTCAAAATTCGAAAGTGAAGAATTTGTTTCTTCATTCGATAAAAGCCTGTTGTTTAAAAATTTAACGTAACATATTCAACTTTATTGCATGAATTGTTAAAAAATAATTTAATCTTGAAGAGCAAATACCTTTTGTAACAAGGCTGTAGTTCTGGATGAAATTTTGGTTCTTATTTCTTTTTCTTCAACCGCAATCATCGTGTACACTCCATCCAACGCTTTATTGGTGACATAATCCGTTAAATCAGGATTTACATTGGCCGTTAAAGGAATGGAATTGTATTTATTGATCAGAGAGCTCCAGATTTTATCCGCTCCTACTTTTCTAAATGAAGATTTTATAACGGGATTGAACTTGTTGTATAGTTCAGTCTTTGTTGTTTGGGTCAAATAAGTTGTCGCCGCATTATCCGTTCCCAATAAGATGGATTTTGCATCATTAAAGGTAATGCCCTTTATGGCATTAATAAATATAGGTGTAGCTTCCGATACGGCATTTTCTGCCGCTCTATTCAATACTTTTAAACCTTCATCGGCTAAATTGCCTAGGCCAATATCCCGTAACGTTTTGTCCACTTTTTGAAGTTCCTCCGGTAAAAGGATCTTTACAAGTTGATTCTTGTAAAAACCGTCCGTTTGGGTAAGTTTGCCAACTTGTTTGTCAATCCCATTATTTAGGGCGGCCCTAAGACCATTGGCGATTTCTTCGTTTCCGAGTGTTGTTCCGTTGGGTAGTTGATTTACTACCTGTTGTAGTTCGGCACAGGATAACAATGTCAACATCATGAAAAATGTGCCGACCGATTTGATTATCTTCATAATTTAATCAATTGATTTATTATAGATGTTACGAGAAAATTATGGTTTTATTGTTATAAACCATGGTTTTTCTATGTAGATGCAATTTAACGGCTCTTGAAAGGACTATTTTTTCCAAATCCCGGCCTTTGTTTATAAAATCCGAAATGGCATGATTGTGGGAAACCGTGGTAACATCTTGTTCTATAATGGGACCGGCATCCAATTCTTCCGTAACATAATGACTGGTGGCTCCAATTATCTTTACCCCTCGGTCAAAAGCGGCATGATATGGTTTTGCCCCTGCAAATGCGGGCAGGAAGGAATGATGAATATTGATAATCTTGTTGGTAAAGTTATTGATCAAGCGTTCACCCACTATTTGCATATATCTGGCCAGAACAATAAAATCTACCTTGTGGCTTTCCAAAAGTTCCAATTGCCGCTGTTCTGCTTCCTCTTTTATTTCCTTTGTAAAGGGAATATGATAAAAAGGGATATCGAATTGTTCCGCAATATATCTTAAATCAGGATGGTTGCTCAGAATAAAAGGTATTTCAACATGGAGTTCCCCGGAGTAGAACCGACTTAATATATCATAAAGGCAATGGTTGTATTTAGATACGAAAAGAGCCATTTTTGGCCGTATATTATCAATGTAAAGACTCCATTTCATGTTATAGGACATCGCCAGTTCCTTTTGGAATCTTTGTTTGAAAACTCCGGGATCAAACATTTCCGAATTAAATTCACTTTCCAGACGCATAAAAAAAACATCTGCCGATTTGTCCACATGTTGGTCCAAATAAACAATGTTCCCGTTCGCCGAATGAATAAAACTAGTTACCGAACTAATGATGCCGGGCTGATCCGGGCAATTGATAAGGATGGTTGTTTTCAAAGGGATGCATTTAAAGCATCAAAAATAATCTATATTGGGAAAGTTTGGACAAAAGATACTGTTTTTAAAATCTCAAGTAAAAAATAACTTAACCTATGGAGAGTTTCCATTTTGAATAGTGCCGTCTAAAACTTCTGATTTCTTTTCTTAATAAGTGGATATATTCTATTTCTTTTACCCCATCCTTTTCCAGTCCTAAACAGTAGGAATTTATATTCCTGATCATAATATTGATGAAAGTAACCTGTTTCATACGATCAGAATTTGATTTAGAAGATTCCACTTCCGCAATTTTTTGGGGAATAAGAATGGCATCCGTTAGTAAGGAATTCGCTATAATATCCCTTAAACTATTCGATTCGTATAGTCTAAGCAAATCTTTATTGAAAGAAACGTAAGAAGCTATTTCCCTGCTCATCGTACAGAGTTCCAGTGCCTTTCTATAAATAGGAATATGTCTTAAATTTCGACGGGACATTCTTTTTCAATTAGCAATATAAAGTTACTAAGTAATATTTATGTTTAACTTTTGAAACAAAAGATAATTTGTATATTGACCTTTGAAATAAAAATATTAAAACAAAAATATTTTGAATCCAAAATTAGATGAGATTAATTGGAAAATACTTAAGAAACTACAGGGTAATGCCAGGGAATCTTTTGCGAATATAGGACGTTCTATAGGCCTTACGGCCCCAGCAGTAGCGGAACGCGTGAAAAAGATGGAAGATACGGGCGTTCTCATGGGATATAAGGCCATGGTTTCCCATGCGCTTACCGGTCACCAGTTAAAGGCAATAATTACTTTAAGGGCATTTATGGGGAAATTAAAGCCCTTTTTGGCCATGGTAAACGATTTGGACGAGGTGGTAAACTGCTATCGCATTACCGGTAATGAAAATATAGTTATGGAAGTGGTCTTGAAAGACCAGTTTCATCTAGAAAAATTTATTGATAAGCTTATACAATATGGAGAGACAAGAACCCATATCGTATTATCCCACGTTATTAAAAATGCGCCTATACATAAAGTTAAAATTGTATAATCGGTTTTTATCGGAAGGGATATTTGGCTAGATTGAGGTTTGTTAAAAGAGGATAATGGCTTTTGTTGGAAATTAACAATTTGGCCGGATTTTTGATAAGACTTTAGACATGAGAAAAACAATATCCTTTCTATTTTTTGCTATTTCCTTGATGACCTTGGCCCAAGAGCGCAGGTTGGTCAAGGGGGTTATCACGGATAACGTGGTCGTTACCGATTCTACGACCGAGACCTTTGCACTTTATTTGCCTCGTAATTTTGAAATGGCCCGGGCATGGCCCATTGTATTTGTTTTTGATATGGACGGGAAGGGCAAGCAGGCAATTTCCATGTTCAAAGAAGCCGCAGAGGAAGAGGGGTATATTTTGGCCGGTTCCAATAATACGAATGACAGCCTTACGCTTTCCCAAAATGTTTTGGTCGCTAAAAGAATGTTCAATGAGGTTTTTGAAATCCTGCCCATTGGAAAAAACAGGAGTTATACGGCAGGATTTTCGGACGGTGCCAGATTCGCTTCCGTAATCCCGAATTTCATAAGGGATATTTCGGGCGTGATTTCCTGTGGCGCGTCCATTGGCAATGTAGAAATTCTAAATGCTAAAAGGCCATTTCATTTTATAGGTGTGGTCGGAAGATCGGATTATAATTATATCGATTTGCGCTCAAGGCAGAATGTTCTGAACAAGTTAAGATTTCCCAACCAACTGGTTTTGTTCGAAGGAGGGAGTGCATGGCCTTCTAAAAGAGAATTGGCCACTGCCCTGAAGCTATTTTCCCTTAACGCAATGGCCAAAGGTGTAGAAAAGAGGGATGATGACTTTGTTTCCAGTTCCTATACCGATCTGCTGACCAAGGCCAATACCTTTTTAACGGAAGGAAATCCTTTGTTGTCGGATTATTTACTATCCGATATGATCAAAATATATCATCCTCTCCGGAACACGGATTCATTAAAGGTCACGCAAAAGGCATTGCGCAGAAGTAAATCCTTTAGGACAAATAAGAGAATCCAGAACAATTACTTTTTAAAAGAGACTTTTACAAGGGATGATTATAGCTATTACCTGGAAGAAGATGTTATAACGTATAACTATAATAACTTAGGGTGGTGGAATTACCAAATGTCCGAACTTCGTAAGATAGAAAAAAGCAATAATCCCTTTGAAAAAAGGATGGGCAAAAGATTATGTGGTTATTTGAATGCGCTTATAGAGGACAATATTGATATAATCACTGCCGAAAAAGTCGTGGATAATGAAGCGTTGAATTTTTTATTTATGCTCAAAACGATTACCGACCCCATGAATTATCAATATTACTTTAAAATTATTTCCAATAGCTGTAAGATAGAGGATTACGGTACGGCCTTATTTTATTTGGAAGAATTGTTAAAAAAAGGTTACAAAGATAAATCGAAACTATATTCCCTTGAAGATGCCGCCTTGTTTAGGATTACTCCGGAATTTAATGCGCTTATTGATAAATATTTAGAAAGGTGATATTGTTTCCGGTTGAGAAATAAGGTGGAATATTTAGTAGGTTGAATATCGAATACGGAAATGGTTAAATTTTATTTTTTGTTGTAAAATGTTGCAAATGAAAATAGTGTCACAAATTTTAGTTTTGATTTTTCTTGTTTTGACGGGTTGTAAGGGCGAAAAAAAATACCATGATGTAAAGACCAAAAATGCCCTAGTGCAAAAAGATAAAAGAATAACCGATATCTTGGAGTTTCAGAATACATTGAATTTGGAATTTAAAGATTCGGAAACTTCGCCTTTGCCCGATAGGTTTCGGAAAGATTTTGAAAGTTTGGAATTTTTCGCCCCGGATACAAATTATATAGTTCGAGCGAAATTCAATAGAACACCTGATGCCGTTCCTTTTTTAATGCCGACCACCACGGACCGGGAATCCGAGGAAGTTGTCTATGGAACGGTACATTTTAGTTTAAACGATAACAACTATACTTTGGAAATTTACCAAAACCCGGAATTGGTGCTTCAGGAGAAATATAAGAATTATCTTTTCCTGCCTTTTACCGATAAAACCAACGGTTATATGACTTATGACGGAGGCCGTTATTTAGATTTGGAAATTCCCCAAGGTGATGTCATTGTTTTGGATTTTAATAAAGCATATAACCCCTATTGTGCGTACAATAAGAAATATTCATGTCCCTTGGTGCCACCTGTTAACCATATAGAAACTAAGATTAGTGCAGGAGTCAAATCGTTTAAACCTAACGGATAATAAAAATACCCGATAATACATATCGGGTATTTTGTGTTTGATTCAATACACTTTGTTGGCTCCTTAAAAAGAATAGATGGCCGCTACTAAAAAGCTGGAGAGGCTTTTTTGTGCATTTAGGTCGCTGTTCAAAAAGTTTCCGGACTCATCTGAAGCGCTATCCAATCGCAATTCCGGTTTTATCGTTAAATCACCAATAGTGGCACTTCCGGTTAAGGTAATGGCAAAAACACTGGCATCACCTTCGACATTGGAGGCATTGATCGCTCCAAAAAAATCGGTTTCCATAAAATACTCGCTCCTTAGACCAATAGTGAAATTCCTTGAAGCGGTCAATTGTGGATAAATGGCCACTCCTGCAAAGCTTCCCGCACCGTCTCCATCAAAATAAGCTGCGTTCAAGCCCAGATAAAATGAATCGGATAGGTCAAGTCCTCCGGTATAATCAATTTCATAGGCCCCGTTATCTATCAATAGATTTAAATATTGTCCGCCATATCCCAATTGTACGCCATAGGCATATTTGCCGTCTAAATTGAGTTCCGTTACATCGGTACGGTTCATAACGGCCAACATCAAACTAAAATCTTCGGATAAGGTGAAATCCGCCTTTAATCCGGTATGTGAGAAAGGCCCATAAGAAAACAAATAAGAAGTACTGTAATTAAAATTTCCCGATGGGGAAATCACTTCATACCCCAAAAAGGTATTAAAATTTCCAAAAGTCAATTTTATATCATCGCTTACGTTCCAGTAGGCGTATAATTGGTTGACAATGTTTCCGGTGGCCGAATATATTGGGGAAGCAAAAATGGCATCCGTACCTCTAGGCCCAAAAACCAAATCGGCCACAAAGCCTACATCATCACCTTCATATCCCGCTACAATATTTGCCATGCCCAGGGCAAAACCCGGTAGATTGGCAAACGAACTTCCCGGGGCGGCATTTGGAATTCCGTCGGGAGCGGTATTATCGCCATTTAGGTTTGCCCTAAAATAAGCGTCGATAGAACCATTAAAAGAGAATTTAGAGGTCTTTTGTTCTTCTTCCTGTGCGATCAAAGCAACAGATAAAAAGAACAATAATGTTGAAATAAATAGATTTTTTACGAATTTTGTATAGATAATCGTTTTCATGAATTTAGATTTTAAATCCTTATAGGATGGTTTAGATGACTGATTTAAATTTTTTTGGAAAGATTATGTAACGGAGCGTTCTGCCAAACGCTCCGTTTTTATTTCCTATTTATTAATGTTGGTTCATTCTAAAGTCTGCATAAGCATCCATTCCGTGTTCGTGAATGTCCAGACCTTCCAATTCTTCTTGTTTGGAGACTCTTAGCCCTAAGGTAGCCTTTAGGACTCCCAGTATGATTCCCGAAGTAACTATGCAGAATACCCCAACAATAAGTACGCCGTATAATTGTGCCATAAACTGCCCTCCACCGGCTTTTGCACCAAAAATGCCTACGGCCAATGTTCCCCAAATACCACATATGAGGTGAACGGTCACCGCACCAACAGGGTCGTCTAGTTTCAACTTATCGATCAGGGCTATCCCAAGAACAATGATGATGCCCGCCAATAAACCAATAACTACGGCCTCATTAGGGGACATTAGATCTGCTCCTGCGGTAATACCGACCAATCCGCCCAGGATTCCGTTCAAGAACATGGTCAGGTCCAGATTTTTATAAAGAATGGTGGAGAGTACAAAAGCACCAAAACCACCTGCTGCGGCCGCTAAACTTGTAGTGACCAGTACCAGGGATGTTAGTTCTGGGTCTGCAGAAAGTACTGAACCTCCATTAAATCCAAACCATCCTAGCCATAGGATAAGTACCCCCGCGGCCGCCATTGGGATATTATGCCCCGGTATTGCCTTGGGTTTACCATCACTTCCAAATTTTCCAATTCTGGCACCAAGCAGGGTAATGGCGACCAAAGCGGCCCATCCACCTACAGAGTGTACCAAAGTGGATCCGGCAAAATCATAGAACCCCCAAGAATCCAGAAATCCACCACCCCATTTCCATGCGCCTACAATAGGGTATATAAGCCCTACATAGATAACCGTAAAAATCATGAAGGAACCTATTTTGATACGCTCCGCAACAGCTCCTGAAACGATAGTGGCCGCAGTTGCTGCGAACATTCCTTGAAAAAGGAAATCTGTCCACCAGGTATATCCACCATCGGCATAGTCGGGAGTCATTCCTCCTTCGGGAGCGGTAATACCAAACCCTGCAAACTTCAATATTCCCAAGTCCCCGTTTTCGAACCCTGGGTACATTAGGTTAAATCCAAAGGCGTAATAAAGCAATAGCCCTCCGGTGATAATGAACGTATTTTTAAATAATATGTTGATCGTGTTCTTTTGTCTGGTCAAGCCTATCTCCAAAAAGGCAAAACCCGTGTGCATAAAAAATACCAATGCAGTGGCGAACATCATCCATGCATTATTGGCCGTAAATAATCCTGTGTCCATACTATGAATTTTGGTTAGTTGTTTAATTAATACCTGCGTGTCCGCTTTCTTTGGTTCTTATTCGGTAAGCTTCTATCACGTCAGAAACAAATATTTTACCGTCCCCTACATTGCCCGAATAGGCGGATTCCAATATGGAATTGACGGTTCTTTCCAAAAATTCATCCGATACTACAATGGATAAATACCTTCTCTGAATATCCGTTGTGCTATAGGAGATTCCGCGATATACATGGCCCTGTTTTTCATTTCCGACCCCGGTCACATCCCAATAGCTAAAAAAGTTTACTTCTATTTGATGCAATGCCTCCTTAACATCATCAAACTTTGATTTTCTGATAATTGCCTCGATTTTTTTCATTTTGTAAATTGGTTTATAAATCAAATATATAATATTGAGTATAATGCCCTAATAATTTTAGGGGTATAAACTTTATTTTTATTGTTATTGTAATTTATACCCTGTTAAATTATGGGTTCTGGATAACAAATATGATAATTTTGAGATATTCTTTATCTGAAATTTAGAACAACGGGGAATATTGGGAATCATTGAAAAACTGAATCAAAATGGTAAAAGTTTTGAACGGAATAAGAGAGGTCAGGGAAATCGAATCGGGGAATTGTAATATAAACGAAAGAAAACCCGAAGTATGTAGGTTATAACAATCGACAGATGTATAATCCAAGTGACACGGCAAGAATACCTATTGCAATACTGGAAATGGCGTGGAAGGAAAAATAGAAAAGGTTGGTTTCCTTTAATAAGAGATGTCCCTCTAAGGCAAAAGTGGAGAAAGTAGTAAACCCTCCGCAGAAACCGGTGGCCAACAATAAGGTTTGATTTTGGCCAATGAGGTTGTTTTTAAGGGACAGTCCTAAAAGCAGGCCAATAAGCAGACAGCCTATAATATTGACCAAAAATGTACCTAGGTAAAAATTAGAATAATAAGTGTTAAGGGATTTGGATATCCAATAGCGAAGTACACTACCAATGCCGCCACCGAAGAATACAAGTAAAAATGGTTTCATACCTTATAAAGGTAAAAAACTAAACCGCTTTTTTGTAATCGGGTGTGCTTAAATCCAAGGGATAGATAACAGAAGTAGATTTTTCCGATACTTTCTGTTTGGTCTTTTTGGTAACGTTTCGCATGCTAACGATCATCATGACAGCGTTTACCCCTATTAAAACAAGAAAAATTGTAAAAAAAGTTATCATAAAATTTATTGCCCCGTTGATATAGATGAATAACGCAAAATTACGGTGTTTGGTATATTATACGTTGAAAAAAGGGGTTTTGTTGTGAATCCCTTCATTTTTGTGGTGTGCGTAAAATTTTGGCTATTCTTTAAGGAAATATTTAATAAGAAAGAGGATTATCAAGAATGTCGTAAAGAATATTCCTACCCATATGACACCTTTATAATTGCGTTGGTGCAGTTTTAAATCTTTTTTATATGAAAAAACGATTATTACGAAGAAGGAAAGGGCAAAAAGTACCGCAAAAATGATTTGTCCAGTGCTGAACATAAATTGTAGTTTTGCGCAAAGCTAAAAGAAAAAAGATAGAGTTAAAATGAAAAACAAAATTGAAGCGGTAAAGTTGTTCCATGAATCTTTTGGATTAGGTGTGTCCGATAAAATGAAAGCAGATTTGGGCGAAGCAAAGAATAATTTGAGATATAATTTGATGGATGAAGAGAACAGCGAATATTTAGAAGCCGCAAGAAATAATGATATGGTAGAAGTTGCGGATGCCTTGGGGGATATGCTCTACATTCTGTGTGGAACTATTCTGGAGCATGGTATGCAATATAAGATCGAAGAAGTATTCAATGAAATTCAACGCAGCAATATGAGCAAGTTGGGAGCGGACGGAAAACCTATTTACAGGGAAGATGGTAAAGTCCTGAAAGGCCCTTATTATTTTAAACCTAATATTGCCGCTATATTGGATAAATAAAAAAGAGGCCGTACGGCCTCTTTTTTATTTTGAAACTTTAAATCGCCATCCGTAAGGGTCTTTGGCCTTATTGTATTGTATATCCGTAATGATTTTTTTCAGTTTGCCCGCATAATCGTTCTCCAATTCGGGTAGGTCATAATCCGTTCCCTGGTGACCAAAGGTCGCAATGGGGGAGATTACCGCAGCGGTACCCGCACCGAACATTTCCTTAAGGCTTCCATTTTTAGCGGCCTCGACAACTTCGGTAACACTGATCTTGCGAACTTCAGTTGAAATCCCCTGGTCTTTGGCGATTTCCAAGATGCTCTTACGAGTAATACCGTCTAAGATCCTATCACTCGTAGGGCCTGTAATTAAGGTGTCCCCGATTCTGATAAAGATATTCATGGCTCCGGCCTCCTCTATATATTCATGATCGGTATCATCTGTCCATATGACCTGACTATAGCCTTTATCAACGGCAAGTTGTGTCGGGTAAAATTGTCCGGCATAATTTCCACCTGCCTTTGCATAACCAACACCGCCATTGGCAGAACGCGAATACGTTTCTTCGATCAAGACTTTTACCTTGCCCGAAAAATAAGACCCTGATGGTGCACAGGCTATAATAAACTTGTATTCATCTGCGGGAGAAGCGTGGAACCCTTTTCCAGATGCAAATACAAATGGTCTGATGTATAGTGAACTACCGGATTTTTTTGGTATGAAGGCCTCGTCCAATTGCAAAAGTGTAATAAGCCCATCCATAAAATGCTCCTCAGGAAGTTCGGGAATGGCCATTCGTTTTGCTGAGATATTCAAACGTTTGCAGTTATCCAAAGGTCTGAACAGGAAAACATCTTCATTTTCGTCCTTATAAGCTTTCATCCCTTCAAAAATAGATTGTCCGTAATGAAAGATCTTTGAAGATGGATCTAATGTTATGGATTGGTAAGGTACAATTTTAGGGGTTTCCCATGCACCGTTTTTATAATCGCATACCAACATATGATCCGTGAAGACAGAACCAAAGGCCAGATTGTCAAAATCTATTTGGTCAATTTTAGATGTTTCCGCCTTTTCAACAATAATGTTTTTGGTAGTGATGCTCATCAGAATCAATTTAAGAGAATAAAATTAATCAAATATCCTAATCGCCCCTTCTTTTTTAGTTTAAAAATGCCCAGTTTTGTAATGGGATCGAGATTTTTATCGGATATGAAAAATTTTAACATTTTGCTTGTGATTATTATGATGGTTTTTTCATGCCGGGGACAGGGCAAGGAGGTTACTAAGGTGCTAGCAGATACAGAATACACTTCCTTTGGTGCTAAAATAGATTTGGAGAATGTTCAAAATGATAATCAAATCCGGGAAACCTATAAAATGTTGACCCCGACAGATACTATTGCCGTCAAATTTATAGCTCGGGTTGAGGAGGTTTGCAAAGTCAAAGGCTGTTGGATGAAATTGAAGTTATCCAATGATGAGGAAGTTATGGTGCGATTTAAGGATTATGGCTTTTTTGTTCCAACAGATATAAAGGGGAAACAAGTAGCGGTCAATGGTATGGCCTTTATAAATGAAATGAGTGTGAATGTTCAAAAACACTATGCCCAAGATGAGGGTAAATCTGATGAAGAAATTGCCAGGATTACCCTGCCAAAACGTATTTATGGTTTTGATGCGGATGGTGTCTTGCTAAAAAATTGATTTGAAAAGGGAAATCATTACTACGGCCGATGGCTCCAAGACCATTCAAATAACGGATTGGAATGAGCAATACCATTCAAAACATGGAGCGGTGCAAGAAGCCTACCATGTTTTTATCTCTAACGGGCTCGATCTTTTCAAAAACAAAAAAGTAAACCTGTTGGAGATTGGCTTTGGAACTGGCCTTAATGCATTGATTACCTTAATGGAAGGGGAAAAAAGAAATCTAGAAATATATTATAAAGGGGTAGAGGCGTATCCCGTTTCGTTAAAAGAAATAGAGGAACTCGATTACCTTTCGGCATTGGACGGAGTGGATGTAAAGGATGGATTCAAAAAAATGCACGATTCCCATTGGCAAGAAGAAGTTAAAATAAACTCTTCGTTCACTTTGTTTAAGGATAAAAGAGATTTTAAGCGGATTGCCGACCAAAATTTATTCGACCTTATTTATTTCGATGCCTTTGGTGCCAGGGTTCAACCGGAACTATGGACGGTAACTATTTTCGAAAAAATGTTCAAGGCCTTACGAGTGGGAGGATATTTGGTAACATATGCGGCAAAAGGCAGCGTTAGAAGAGCAATGCAGGAAGTCGGATTTTTGGTGGAACGACTTCCCGGACCACCCGGCAAGCGTGAAATGTTACGTGCCAGAAAACCTATCTAGAGATCAGGAATAATATATTCACCAATGGTATGACATTCCTAATACTATGCCAAAACTTTAAGCGGTACTGTTAAATCCGAATTAAACCATATAGGTAGCATCCTCAAAACCAATATCTTTGAAGCATGAAAGTGTTGATTACAGGTGCTACGGGATTAATTGGGGAGGAATTGGTGAAGTTGTACCATGAAAAGGGGCATGCGGTAAACTACTTGACCAGTAGCAAGAAAAAACTGGTTTCCAAGGATAATTATAAAGGTTTTTATTGGAACCCGGGGAATAATGAAATAGATATGTCATGTTTTAAAGACGTATCCGTGATCATAAACCTTGCCGGTGCGAATATTTCAAAGCGATGGACGCCCAAGTATAAAAAAAAGGTCCTCAAAAGCAGGGTCGATGCTTTAAGGTTGCTTCATATGGCCCTACGAAAGAACGGACAAAATAAGGTCAAATCATTGATTTCCGCATCGGCCATTGGTATTTATCCCGACTCGATTGAAAATTTTTACTCGGAAGAATACGATGGTGTAGACGATAGTTTTTTAGGCGATGTGGTAAAGGCCTGGGAGCAGGAAATAACTGCCTTTAATGATTTTGATTTTAAGGTTGCCCAAATACGTATTGGTCTTGTTATGGCGAATAATGGTGGGGCCTTGCCAAAAATGGCAAAACCCATTAAGAACTATGTAGGGGTGGCTTTTGGTGATGGGGAACAATGGCAATCGTGGATTCACGTTACGGATTTGGCCCGAATTTTTCTTTTCGTCGCGGAAAACCGATTGGAAGGAACTTTTAACGGTGTAGGCCCTAATCCGGTAACCCATAAAAAGTTGGTGAAAGAGATTGCCAAGGTATTGGAAAGGCCTTTAATCCTGCCCAATATCCCAAAATTTGTTATGAAACTGCTGTTGGGAGAGATGTCCTATATGCTATTCGCAAGCCAGAGAGTAAGCAGTAAGAAAATTGAGGAAGAAGGTTTTGTTTTCAATTTTCAAAATATCTGCGCTGTCCTAAAGCATATTTATGGTAAAGAAGGAGAATGTAATACGGTAAAATCAGATTTGGGCAAGGAATATACCGCGTAAATTTTGAGTATAGAATCCGATTAATTATGCGAAATCCGCAATAGGCGGATTTTTTTGTATTCTTTTGTGACATTTTGACATTTTTAAAGAATTGGCAGTACTTTTGCCACCTCAAAATCGGCGATTTAATATAAAAGCATATGAGTAATAAGAATAAGGAAGAAGAGATAGAGGAAATGGTTTCCCATGAAGAAGACGTTCTGGAAAAAGACGAACAGGAAGAGATTGGGAAAGAAATGGACGAAATGACCGAGGAAGAGCGACTTCGAGAAGATTTGGCCAAAGAAAAAGATAAGTTCTTAAGGCTTTTTGCGGAGTTTGAAAACTATAAAAAGCGTACATCCAAAGAAAGGATGGATCTTTTTAAAACGGCAGGGCAAGAAGTAATCGTTTCCCTTTTACCGGTATTGGACGATTTTGAGCGTGCATTAAAAGAGCTGTCCAAATCGGATGATAAAGAAATGTTCAAGGGGGTGGAACTTATCAATGGAAAATTAAAGGAAACTTTAAAATCCAAAGGATTGCAGGATGTAGAGGTAAAGGCGGGCGATGCTTTTGATGCAGAGGTACATAATGCAATAACACAAATTCCCGCACCTAATAAGAAGATGAAGGGAAAAGTGATCGATGTGGTCGAGAAAGGGTTTAAACTCGGAGATCGGATTATTCGTCATCCAAAAGTTGTTGTTGGAAACTAACGAACAGGTATGAAAGAAGATTATTATGACATACTCGGTGTAGGCAAAGGAGCTTCTGCAGCGGAGATAAAAAAGGCCTACAGAAAAAAAGCCCTACAATATCACCCGGACAAAAACCCCGGTGATACCAAGGCCGAGGAGATGTTCAAGAAAGCGGCGGAAGCATATGAGGTGTTGAGCGATTCCGATAAGAAGGCCAAGTACGATCAGTTTGGACATGCGGCCTTTGAAGGTGGTAATGGATTTGGCGGCGGCGGTATGAATATGGATGATATCTTCAGTCAGTTCGGCGATATTTTCGGTAGTGCTTTTGGAGGAGGAGGATTTGGTGGATTCGGAGGCTTCGGTGGAGGCCAGAGAGGCGTTAAGGGAAGTAATCTTCGTATCCGGGTAAAACTCACCTTGGATGAAATTGCAAATGGGGTCGAGAAAAAAGTAAAGGTTAGAAGAAAGATCCAAGCGGATGGGGTTACCTATAAAACCTGTACGACCTGTAACGGTCGTGGGCAGGTCACTAAAATTCAAAATACCATTTTAGGTAGAATGCAAACCGCTGCTACCTGTAGTTCTTGCGGGGGAAGCGGGCAAATATTGGATAGAAGGCCCAATGATGCCGATGCCCAAGGATTGAAGGTCGCGGAAGAGACCGTTTCCATAAACATTCCGGCCGGGGTTGAAGAAGGAATGCAGTTAAAAGTGCCCGGAAAAGGAAATGAAGCACCGGGTAATGGGGTTCCCGGGGATCTATTGGTTGCTATTGAGACCCAAGAACATGGGACCTTAAAACGGGAAGGCGATAACTTGCATTATGATCTGTACATAAGTATTTCAGAAGCCGTATTGGGTACTTCCAAAGAAATCGATGCCGTTGGGGGAAAAGTCAGGATAAAATTAGAATCGGGAATACAATCCGGTAAGATTCTACGATTACGTGGAAAGGGTATCTCCAGTTTAAACGGATACGGTAGCGGGGATTTGTTGGTGCATGTAAACGTATGGACCCCTAAAGAGCTGAACCGGGAGCAAAAAGATTTTTTTGAACGTATGCAAGGGAATGAAAACTTTGAACCCAAACCGGAAAAATCGGAAAAATCGTTTTTTGAAAAAGTCAAGGATATGTTCTCTTAAAATCGAAAAACTTTGATTTTAAATAAAAAACGTATATTTGGTTTAATATTGGGAGACCAATATTAATTTTCTTTTTCATAGCAATTTTTTTCCCATCCTTAATTCTTTAAGGGTGGGTTTTGCATTTATAATGGATTCTTGTTTTGTAAGGTAGCCATATGTGCTTAAGATAAAAAGTCAAGATGGGTTCGTTAATTCCGAAGTGGTTTTTGTTTTATGGAACAATGAGTTCTTAAGATATTTCCGATAATAAGATCAGGTTTCAAATAGCTTTTAAAACATTTCAATATCTTTGAACAAATTGCTTTCATGAATACAATTTTGGTCGCTAATGAAGTCACCAAACATTTCGGGGAACATACGGCCTTAAAAGATGTTTCTTTAGAGATTCCCAAGAATAGTATATACGGATTGTTGGGTCCCAATGGGGCCGGAAAAACTACCTTGATCAGAATTATCAACCAGATCATTTACCCTGATCAGGGAACGGTTTATTTTGATGGGGAGCGGTTAAAGCCCGAGCACATTGCACAAATAGGTTATTTGCCCGAAGAAAGAGGGCTTTATAAAAGTATGAAGGTTGGTGAACAGGCCCTTTATCTGGCACAGCTTAAGGGAATGTCCAAAACCGATGCCAAAAACAGATTAAAGTATTGGTTTGAAAGGTTGGATATTGGCGATTGGTGGAACAAAAAGATTCAGGAACTTTCCAAGGGAATGGCCCAAAAAGTTCAATTTATAATAACCATATTACACCAACCAAAACTCCTCATATTCGACGAACCATTTAGTGGTTTTGATCCCATAAATGCTAATATAATAAAGGATGAGATTTTGAAACTAAAGGAAGATGGGACCTCTATTATCTTTTCTACCCATAGAATGGAGTCCGTGGAGGAATTATGCGAGTATATCGCCTTGATTCATCGATCCGAAAAAATTTTAGACGGAAAGCTTTCCGAAATAAAGAAAGCCTATAAAAAAAATATTTTTGAAGTAGAGATAGAGACCGATACTCCAGAGGTGCCATTATCCGATATCAAGAACAAATTTCAATTGCTTGACACCGATTTCGATTCCGAGGAAAAACGATTAAATTTATCCGTACAGCTACTTTCCGGTGACTCCAATGGTTTGTTGCAATTTTTGGGAACTAAGGGTAACGTCCGTAGTTTTGTGGAAACCATTCCTTCCGCAAATGATATTTTTATAAGTACGATCAAAAACAAAGGTGTTTTTTATGAATAAACTGCCATTGATCATAAAAAGGGAGTATTTGGCCAAAGTGCGGAATAAGTCTTTCGTCATTATGACTTTTTTGAGCCCCATTCTCATGGTCGGTATGATTTTGCTCATTGCTTATTTGACCAAATTGAACGACAATGAGAAAAGGGTCATTGCCATCCTCAATGAAAGCGATTTTTTCTCCAATGAGTTCATAACATCCGAAAGCACTTCCTTTGTGAAATTTACGGGTATCAATTTGGAACAGGCCAAAGATTCTACCATGAACCTGGGATATCATGGATTGCTTTATTTGCCAAAGGAGGATAATCTTGAGAAAGTGGCCGACCGTTCTTTTTTTTATAGTAAAGAAGCGCCAAATTCATCGGTCTTAAATCAGTTGGAATTAACTATAAAGGAACGATTGCGCCAGGAAAGGCTACGGGAATTGGGGATTTCTACAGAAGAATATGCTCAAATGGACAGCGATTATGAAATCAATACTTCCACATTTGAAGGTATTCGAAACTTAAAGGGAATCAATGAGATAAAAGCATTTATAGGCGGCGGCTTTGGTTATTTGATCATGATGTTCATCATAATCTATGGAGGTTTTGTAATGCGCAGTGTTATAGAGGAAAAAACCAGTAGAATTATCGAAGTGATTATCTCATCGGTAAAACCATTTCAATTAATGTTGGGAAAGATTATCGGCACATCACTAGCGGGAATTACACAATTTGGTATTTGGATCGTTTCCGGTACGTTATTGCTGTTTGTCACCTTTGCGATGTTCGATATTGACCCTTCCGCCTTATCAAAGGGAAGTATGGCACCGGGAATGGGCGTTGGTTCCAATTCGGGGATTTCCGGTATGGATTTGACCATGAAATTATATGCCCAGGAATTATTTTCCATTCCGTGGGCTTTATTGCTATTTTCCTTTATTGTGTATTTTGTTCTCGGATACCTAATATACAGTTCTATTTATGCGGCTATTGGAGCTGCCGTAGATAATGAGACGGATACGCAACAGTTTATATTTCCTATAATCTTACCCTTAATGTTGGCTATTTACGTGGGCTTTTTTTCCGTTTTTAGTAACCCTCACGGACCTATTGCAGTTGGGTTTTCTTTGTTTCCCCTAACATCGCCCATAGTTATGTTAATGAGGTTGCCAGGTGGCATTGGTGAAGGTGGGGTTCCGGTCTGGGAATTGGTGACATCGATATTGATTTTAATAATTACCTTTATTGGTATCGTGTCCTTGGCCGCAAAAATTTACAGAGTGGGAATCTTAATGTACGGTAAAAGACCTAGTTATAAAGAGCTTTTTAAATGGCTCAAGTATTGATCATGATTCAGGAAAAATCGGAAAAAATAAAAGAAATCATAGAAGATGATATCTGGGGTTCTATCCAGGATTTTTTGAACCTGGGCTTTCATTATGGTGAAGGGGAAAAATCCATCCATATTACCATCGGATTATTGTTGTTATTGACCGTTGCCTTTATAACGACCGGTTTTTTCCTAAAATGGATACGTAAACTTTTTACCAGAAAAATGGAGGTTGATGATAAATTGAAATTCATCAGTATTTTCAAATTTATCAAATATGTGGTCTATGTGGTGGTCATACTCTTTACCATGAGTGCGGCAGGAATAGATATTACCATTCTACTAACAGCATCAGCAGCATTATTTGTAGGTCTTGGCCTTGCCCTGCAAGAGCTCTTTCAGGATGTTATTGGTGGTATTTTTATCATTCTGGACAAATCTTTACAAGTGGGGGATATTATTGAAATTAATGGAAAGGTAGGGAAGGTCTTTGAAATTAAATTAAGGACGACCAGAGCTATAACACGGGACGACAAAATAATCATTATCCCCAATCACAAGTTTATTAGTGACATTGTCTATAATTATACCCAAAATCATAAAACCACCCGGGAAACCATTAAAGTAGGTGTAGCCTATGGCAGCAACGTACAATTGATAACCGAAATATTGGAATCTGTAGCACAAGATCAGAAAGGTGTTTTAAAAAACCCCAAACCTTTTGTCCTGTTCGATGATTTTGGAGATTCCGCCTTATTATTTTCCTTGAATTTTTTTATAAGTGATAGTTTTACCGACCCTAAAATAAAAAGTGAACTGCGGTATAAAATAGATGCTGAATTTAGAAAGAACAAAGTTACCATTCCGTTCCCGCAAAGAGATGTACATATTTTTCAACAAATCCCGCCCACTAAGTAGAATAAGGAACATGATACAGATTAAGAATGGAGGTTAGGAGAAGGTTGATGTATGCCTTGGGAGGGATGTTTTTTTGTTTTTTTGGAGAAAGTTTCGCTCAGACACCGGATGTTTTCAGGGCAGAATATATGTTATTGCCCAGAAACGATTCCGGTGCCGAATTGTCCAGGATAAAATTGGTTGCCAACGTACCTATCAAGGTAAGGGATTCAAGCAATATTGTAATAGGAGGGGAGTATAACCTTTTGGCATATGATTTGCAAAGGGATGATGTGTCCATTAGTGGT
Source organism: Maribacter spongiae (assembly GCF_047345125.1). Taxonomy (NCBI): domain Bacteria; kingdom Pseudomonadati; phylum Bacteroidota; class Flavobacteriia; order Flavobacteriales; family Flavobacteriaceae; genus Maribacter; species Maribacter spongiae. The sequence goes on from NZ_JBLFEQ010000005.1 coordinate 141,491, forward strand.
CAAGGGTTGAATTATTTTCATATAGTGGATTTCAATTTTGCGTATGTGCATAAATATAATCAAGACTGGCGATTGGTAGGAGTGCTTACACCACGCTTGGCTTCCACGTTGACCAATCCATTGGAAAACGGTGACTTTTCCATAAATGCTACTATCGGCGCTTTTAAGAACAGACAAAATATAGATAAACCCATGCGTTTGGTTTTGGGAATTGCCTATAATTCTACAGTGGCGTTACGGATTCCGTTACCCATTGTTTATTATGAAAAGCGATTTCACCCCAATTGGACGTATGTACTGGGCGTACCAAAAACGGGGATGAAATATCATTTTAGAGAGAAAAATATCATACAGGCGGAGTTTATATTGGATGGTTATTTTGTGAATCTCCAAAATGATACGGCTCTGCCCGATGCTGGTTTTGCCTCTTCTATTTCATCATCTGCGGCCCTTGTAACCGTAGGGTATTCCCATAATATCACAAAGGTTATATCTTTTTATGGTTTTGTTGGCCATACACTTTTTCAGGCCGGGGTATTGAGAGATGACGATAGAAACGATATTTTTACATTGAACGACGATCCCAGTTTCTATTTAAGGACGGGATTTAGAATTGGACTTTAAACAATATAGGATTATGTCTAAAATTTTAGTAATTGAGGATGAGTCGGCCATAAGAAGGGTCTTGATCAAAATACTTTCAGAGGAAAACGATACCTATCAGGTCGAAGAAGCGGAAGATGGTCTTAAAGGATTGGAAATTATTAAGAACAATGATTACGATCTGGTACTCTGTGATATAAAAATGCCGAAAATGGATGGCGTTGAGGTATTGGAGGCCGCTAGAAAGATCAAACCGGAAATTCCTTTTATCATGATCTCCGGTCATGGGGATTTGGACACTGCCGTAAATACAATGCGTTTGGGGGCTTTTGATTATATCTCCAAACCGCCGGATTTAAATAGATTGTTGACTACGGTCAGGAATGCCCTGGACCGTAAGGAATTGGTGGTGGAAAATAAAATCCTGAAAAAAAAGGTAGGCAAGAACTATGAAATGGTAGGTGAAAGCAATGAGATAAATGCCATCAAGGATATGATAGAAAAAGTGGCTCCCACGGATGCCAGGGTTTTAATAACCGGTTCCAACGGAACGGGAAAGGAGTTGGTGGCACATTGGTTGCATGAAAAGAGTTCAAGGAGTGCCGCCCCGTTCATTGAAGTGAATTGTGCCGCCATACCATCGGAATTGATAGAAAGTGAATTGTTCGGCCATGTAAAAGGTGCTTTTACCTCTGCCGTAAAAGACAGGGCGGGTAAGTTTGAGGCAGCCAATAAGGGGACCATATTCCTGGATGAAATTGGGGACATGAGCCTTTCCGCACAGGCAAAGGTATTACGGGCATTACAGGAAAGTAAAATTTCCAGGGTAGGAACGGATAAGGACATAAAAGTGAACGTTCGTGTTATTGCAGCTACCAACAAGGACTTGAAGAAAGAGATAGCCGATGGAAAGTTCCGTGAGGATCTGTACCATAGGTTGGCCGTTATCCTTATAAAAGTGCCCGCCTTAAATAAGAGAAGGGACGATATTCCCTTATTGATCGAGCATTTCTCCAAAAAAGTGACGGATGAGCAGGGGATGCCCCCTAAAAGTTTTTCGGATAAAGCAATAACGCTCCTAAAGGATTATGATTGGACCGGTAATATCAGGGAATTGAGAAATGTTGTGGAAAGATTGATCATCCTTGGTGGTACCGAGGTTTCCGAAGCGGATGTTAAGCTTTTTGCAAGTAAATAAGGACAATGTCCAAATAAACTGGGTTTTATGGTCGGGACGGACATTTCCCGATTTGTTTTAGGGCCTGGGCCGTAATTTCTTTGGTCCTAAGATTATAGTATTTTTTTCCTTCGGATAAATTTTTGTTGAGCAATTGCGCTTCACAGTGTTCAAAAATATTTTGAGCGAACGCCTTTGCATCCTTACAGTCAACGGTTTCTACTATTTTGACTAAGGACTTTCTATACTTTTCCAGAGAAATATCGATCCTTTCATTGATTGTTTTAACACCGGACTTTTTGAACATGATCGTGTCCTTGGTATTCAGGACCAAGGTATTGATGCCATATTTACTTTCGTGCAAATGATGTTCCCGTAAGGATTTGATGGCTTCCTGTGTATGGTTCAACGCCCGTTCCAATAAAAGCTTAGTGGTATTTAATGTGGTAGATTTAATGGCGTTTTTTAAATCTTTTAACCCTTCCTCAATACTTATTTCAGCATATTCACAACCACAGGTCGCTAGCTGTTTTCTGGATTTTTCTATGGCATTCAACGCTCTGTAGGCATAAAATCGGGCTTGATTGATATCTTCGGTGCCAATGGCTTTTTCCGTCTGGGATTTGGCAAAACCAATATTGGAACCAGCGTATTCACACTCCAAATCCGTTTTAAAAGATGAGAAAAGGACAAAAACAATAGCACATATAAAGATGTAGGTCTTGTTCATTTGCTTAAAATTTGGGTCGTAAAATTTGGGACTTTTACAAGAGTAAAATTAAGTAAGAATCTTTCTACAAAATGTTTTTTTTCGATAGGCGGTCAATAATTTACGATTAATAGTTAAAAAGATTGTTTTTTAAGTTGAATAACGGCTTTTTTTGACATTGGGTGACTTTGTAACGACTAAAAATTTTATATTTCCCTATGGATTATATAGAAATAGACAAATACATCGCAAAAAAAACGTCAAAAATTTCGGAAATTCCTAATTACGAGGACTTTGGACGTACCGAAAAACAGCTGAAAAAAGATCTTAGACAGACCAGAAGAATGTTGGGTCAATTTCAGGATATGTTATATGCCCATAACAAATATAGTGTCCTCATTTGCCTTCAGGGAATGGACACTGCCGGAAAAGATAGCCTTATCCGGGAAGTTTTTAAGGATTTTAACGTTAGTGGGGTAGAAGTGCACAGTTTTAAGGTCCCTACGGAATTGGAATTGGACCATAATTACTTATGGAGACATTATTTGGTACTGCCCGCAAAGGGTAAGTTCGGGGTCTTTAACAGAACACATTATGAGAATGTATTGGTAACAAGGGTTCATCCGGAATATATCCTAGGAGAACGTATACCTGGTATTCATAAGGTGGAAGATATTGATCAAGATTTTTGGGACAAACGTTTTGAGCAAATAAATAATTTTGAAAGACACCTGTTCGAGAACGGGACCATTATCTTTAAATTCTTTTTGCACCTTTCCAAAGAGGAACAAAGACAACGATTATTAAGAAGACTGTCTATCCGGGAAAAACACTGGAAATTTTCACCCGGTGATCTAAAAGAACGTAAACTATGGGATAGATACCAATCCTGTTACCAAGAGGCCATTTCACGTACCACCCATGAACATGCTCCTTGGTACGTTATTCCCGCAGACAATAAAAAAGCGGCCAGGGTTATTGTGGCAAGTGTTCTTTTGCAAGCGTTAAAAAAGTATAAAGATATTAGGGAGCCTGCCCTGGACGATAAAATATTGGCTAATTTAGACACTTACGAAAAAGAATTGCAAAGTGAACAAAACAAGTAAACTGCTGATTGTACTGTTAAGTACGGTTACTGCCCTAAATGCCCAGGCTGTAGATGAAGCCCAGCTAAAGAAAATTTATGACGCTGCCCTCACTCAAGGAAAAGCATATGATTGGTTGAATTACCTATCCAATCAGATTGGAGGTCGTTTGTCAGGGTCTATTCAGGCGCAACGGGCGGTGGATTATACCAAAATGCAAATGGATTCCTTGAATTTGGACCGGGTATGGCTGCAACCGGTCATGGTTCCCAAATGGGTACGGGGAACAGCAGAATTTGCCTATTTTGAACTAACTCCCGGGGTAACCACCAATGTGCCCATTTGTGCACTTGGCGGCTCCGTGGCTACACCATCAAAGGGTATTAAGGCCAATGTCATTGAAGTTCAAGGGATTGAAGAATTGGCCGGATTGGGCAAAGAAAGTATTGAAGGGAAAATAGTATTCTTTAACAGGCCTATGGATGCCACTGTCATAAATACATTTTCGGCCTATTCCGGTTGTGTAGATCAACGGTATTCAGGAGCGGCAGAGGCTGCCAAATATGGGGCATTAGGGGTCATTGTCCGTTCTATGAACCTTAGATTGGACGATTACCCGCATACGGGTTCCATGGGGTATGGCGATTTGCCCGTTAATGAAAGAATACCCGCCGCGGCGATCAGCACCAATGCCGCCGAGCTTTTGAGCGCATCTTTAAAACTGAATTCGGACATCAAATTCTATTTTAAACAAAATTGCAGACAGTTTGACGATGTCGAGTCCTATAATGTTATCGGAGAAATAAAAGGAAGTGAACATCCGGAAGAAATTATAGTTATAGGAGGACATTTGGATTCGTGGGACTTAGGTGACGGCTCCCATGATGATGGTGCCGGTTGTGTTCAAAGCATGGAAGTATTACATTTATTAAAGAAGACGGGCTACAAACCAAAGCGTACCATTAGGGCGGTACTATTTATGAATGAGGAAAACGGACTTCGTGGCGGAAATGAATATGCCCAAAAGGCAAATGCTAAAAATGAAAAGCACATTTTTGCTCTGGAGAGTGATTCTGGTGGTTTTTCACCCAGGGGATTTTCCTTTGATTGTTCGCAAAGGGATTTGAATCAGGTAAAAAGCTGGGCAAAATTATTCGAACCCTATTATATCCATCTTTTTGTTGAAGGCTATGCTGGTGCCGATATAAATCCATTAAAAAGTGAAGGAATGGTATTGGCCGGCCTACGTCCTGATTCCCAAAGATATTTTGACCATCACCATGCGGAGAACGATACTTTTGAACACATTAATAAAAGGGAATTGGAACTTGGTGCCGCAGCTATGACAAGCTTGGTCTATTTGTTCGATAAATATGGGATTCCCGGAGAATAGGAGACTTTTTTAACCCCAAAGCTCTAAATCCATAAACGTTTAATTTTCCCTACCTTTGCCGCTCATTTAAAAAAAGTGAGATGCAAAACGGAATTTACGCCAAATTCAATACAACAAAAGGCGAAATAACAGTTAAACTTACCCATGAAAAAACACCGGGTACCGTAGGTAATTTTGTGGCCTTGGCAGAAGGCAAAAAAGACAATTCGGCAAAAGCAAAGGGAGAACCTTATTATGACGGATTAAAATTCCATCGGGTAATACCGGATTTTATGATTCAGGGAGGATGCCCTTTAGGAACGGGAACAGGTGACGCCGGCTACAAATTTGATGACGAGTTTCATCCAGAGCTAAAGCATGATACACCAGGAGTATTGTCCATGGCGAATGCCGGTCCGGGAACAAATGGCAGTCAGTTTTTTATTACCCATGTACCCACACCTTGGTTGGATAATAAGCATACCGTTTTCGGACATGTAGATTCAGGCCAAGAAATAGTGGACGAAATTGCACAGGATGATATGATCGGTACTGTGGAAATAATCAGAATAGGTGCCGAGGCGGAAAAATGGGATGCTTTGGCGGCCTTTGAAAAATTTACCTCTTCACGGGAAGAACGAATAGCGGCGGAAAAGGAAGAACAAGCTAAAGCTTTGGATAAAGTATCGGAAGGTTTTGAAATAACGGAATCCGGACTTAGATATAAGATAACTGAAAAAGGTGATGGGCAACAGCCTGAAAAAGGGCAAACCGTATCGGTACATTATGAAGGTTCATTATTAAATGGACAGGTTTTTGATTCTTCGTTTAGTCGCAATCAACCTATTGATTTTCCTCTTGGAATGGGGAACGTAATATCCGGTTGGGATGAAGGTATTGGTCTTTTACATGTTGGTGACAAGGCAAGATTCGTTATTCCTTCTGACTTGGGGTATGGAGCTGCCGGTGCTGGCGGAGGGATTATACCGCCAAATGCAACATTAATATTCGATGTAGAATTGGTCGGCGTAAAATAAATTTAGAACACATATCTTATTTCGAGGCACCTTGATCATTAATTGATCGGGGTGTTTTTTTATTTGGCCCTGGACAGGCTAAAGATAAAGAGTAATAAATTCACTAAAATGAGAATAAGTACGATGGCTAAAAATGTTTTCATTATAATGGATTAAGGGGTTGTTAGACTATATATACAACAATCCATATAAATAAAACCCTACCCTTTTAAGTGTAAAAAATTATTTTTTAAGGCCCATAATACTGCCCAAAAGCATGGCCACATTTACTAATATTAAAACAAAAAGTACTCCGAAGAAAGTTGTCATAGGTTGATATAAGTTTTTGGGGAAACTTGTAATTTGTTTAATCTTAAGATGTGAAAAACCTTAAAAGGTTGCGTAGGGGATAAACAAAAATATAATAAAAAATGTAATTTTTCCTACAAAAAAGAAAAAAGAGTATGAAAAAGCCCGAACAATTGTTCGGGCTTCGCTTATAAAAAAGTCAATTCTTTACCTAGTCAATTACTTTCACATTAACGGCGTTCAATCCTTTTTTACCTTGTTGTAGTTCAAATTCCACAACATCGCCTTCACGAACTTCATCGATTAAGCCCGAAATGTGTACAAAATGATCTGTGTTTGAACCATCTTCAGTGATAAATCCATAACCTTTGGAATCATTGAAGAATTTAACTGTTCCTTTACTCATAATAAAAAAATTAAATATTAATTAAGGTGCGAAGATAGTATTTAAATATTTAATCTATTGTTATTTACTAAGTTATATTAAGGTTAACTGTAATCGGATTTTATGTGAACAGCAAAAAAGATTTAAACGCTAAGCTGTAGGATCCGGGGTCATTCTTAAATATGGTTTTACTTCTGTAACTCCTTTATTGAACATTTCTTTGGCATCATGCGTAGAAATAGCGGGACTCACGACCACATCTTGTCCGTTTTCCCAATTGGCGGGAGTGGCTACCTTATGGTAGGCCGTTAATTGCAAAGAATCCACTACCCTTAATAGCTCATAGAAATTACGGCCTGTGGAGGCAGGATAGGTAAGGGTCAGCTTTACGCTTTTATCGGGCGCGATAATAAATACGGAACGTACGGTAAGATTATTATCCGCATTGGGGTGGATCATATCATAAAGATCGGAGACTTTTTTATCCTCATCCGCAATAATCGGAAAATTTACGGTGGTATTTTGAACCTCGTTGATGTCCTTTATCCATTCCATATGAGAGGCGGCACCATCAACACTTAATGCCAACATTTTTACGTTACGTTTGTCAAATTCGCCCTTGAATTTTGCTGCAGTCCCCAATTCGGTAGTGCAAACAGGGGTAAAATCTGCCGGATGTGAAAAGAGTATTCCCCAGGAATCTCCTAAATAATCATATAAATTGATGGTTCCTTCGGAACTGTCCGCAGTAAAATTCGGTGCTTTATCGCCTAATCGTATTGTAGCCATGATTTTTTGATTTTAATTACCCATAAATTTAATGGATTACAGGGATCAGATCCCTTTTTAAAGTTAAAAATGTATTAAAGTTTGTTATTTTTAACATATGGAAAACCTAGAAAAATTACGTTATCCCATAGGCAAGTTTGAAATGCCCATAGTTGTTTCTTCCAAACAAATTTCGGAATGGATAGCTGTATTGGAATCGTTGCCCGATAAATTGTCCGATTTGGTAATGTCCCTTACGGATGAACAATTGGATACACCGTACAGGCCCGAAGGTTGGACGGTCAGGCAATTGGTCCATCATATTTCGGATAGTCACCACCATAGTTATATCCGATTTAAGTGGGCCATGACAGAAGAAACCCCTTTGATAAAGCCATATCAGGAAAAGGAATGGTCCAAGTTGTTCGATGCCCGAACCGCTCCTATCCAGATGTCCTTAAATCATCTAAAGGCGGTTCATGTCAAATTGGTTTATTTTCTTAGGGGTTTATCACCAGAGGATTTAGGGCGAAGGTTTAGACACCCCGTTGGAAATACACAGACTTCACTCGTAGAAAATATAGGAAGGTATGCTTGGCATAGCGATCATCATTTTGCCCATATTCAAAATTTGATCAAAAAAAAGGGGTGGTAACTAAAGACCGATCCATTTAATATTACAACCGATACTTGGTTTTTGATAGGTATCGATTTCTTTTCCGCTTAAAAGGGCATCTAGTGCCTTTCTCAAATCCTTACCGGTCAGGGGGAGTCCGTTGCCCGGTCTGGAATCATCCAATTGACCTCGATACACTAATTTTAAATCTTCATCGAAGAGATAAAAATCAGGGGTACAAGCGGCATCATAGGCCTTGGCTATTTCCTGTGTCTCGTCGTATAGATAAGGAAATGAATACCCTTCGGTCTTTGCTTTGATTTTCATAAGATTGGGAGCGTCCTGTGGGTAATTTTCAATATCATTACTGGAAATGGCAATGAACCCTATCCCTTTTTCCTGATAGTCCCTGGCCAATTTGGTGATTTCAGGGTTTACATGTATCACGAAAGGACAATGATTACAAATGAACATGATTACCGTCCCCTTTTCACCTTTTGTTGTGTGGAGGTTTAGCGTTTCTTCGGTTACGGTATCCATTGAGTTAAATTCAGGTGCGATCGTTCCTAAAGACAACATATTACTTTCTGTTCTGGCCATGATTATACTGGATTTTGGGGTATAAAGTTAAGCCTATTTCCGTTGGTACATAAACCTATGTACATATTTTATGGCTTTATTAAAATAGTGATTTCGCCAGTTGATCGTTTGGAAAAATTTGTCTGTTCGGATTTACATCATTTCTCCAAAGAAAATGGCGTTCATCAATAATTTATTGGTACCGTACCAAAAGGCCCTAAAATTAGTATTATCCGTGAATGCCATAACCTTTCCTTTACCCAGTTGTTGTACCTGAAAGGGGACGGAATTTTTAAGCAATTCCAGGTTTTCCCCTGAAATATAACCGCTCATTAATGGGGTATTGGTGTACTTGATCGGGTTGTTATAACTGTCCTTGTCCGGTTCTATATAAATGTTGGTATTTCTAAATAATGGCAACTTGTCGTTCTTATAACCAAAATTAATGGGATGGGAACGATCTAATTTAGCTTCAAATATGGCACCACCGGTAACTTGCGCCCCATTAAAATCCCGCTTTTGGTCAAAAGAAATATGTTTGGCTATTAGGCTATCTTTTTTGAATTTCAATTTCATAAAATCGTTCTTATTGAACCATTCAGCAACGGTCCTATAGCCTATTAAAGTCCCTCCCGACTTCACCCAATCTTTTAGTTTGGCCGTATTCTTTTTGCTCAGCGCAGTGTTAGTGGCACTAGGAATTATAATATCCGTGTACTGATTCAGATTTGCGGAACCCAAATAGCGGATATCTATTTTGGTAAGATCGATGTTGTATCGGGTATCGAACAAATGCCAAATTTCGCCCGCATCATAGGCGCGTATTCCATCGCCCACTAAAATGGCAATTTTTTGCTTCTTGATAGGATCAAAATCATTGCTCCCCAAATCAATGCCCTTGGCCAATCCTGTTCCTACGCTTGTTATGTTCAAGCGACTATCCCTTGCTACTTGGGTTAAAAATTGATAAAGCTCACTTGGATTCAGTTCCTGATTTTGAACGGGAATCATTATAGTACCATAATCGTACCTCTTTCCTTTTAACACAAATGGCGATTTTGCCACCTTTGCCCGCAACCCTTTTTCAACGATCATATTCAAGGCTTTAGGCGTATAATATTCGTTCCATTCGAATAAATAAGCATAATTGCTTTGGTCGTTAACAGTTCCTGAAAGTGGACGGAGTTCCGCAATTGGCGATCCGGCATTGGAAAGTGAGGAAACTTCCGTATAATCTACATTAAATGCCAAAGGAAAGGTCCAGGCCGAAACATCGTAAAAGAGACTGTCCGTAAACGTGGTGCGTTTTTCGAACATGGCCTGGACCAATCTTGGATTTTTTTGGTCTGTAGGAATCACATAACTTTTTCCTTTGGTATAGGATTTGCCGTTTAGGGTAACATTATTGGCCAATTCATGGATCTTTATTTTATGGCGCTGCATGATTTCCGCCAAATGCCAGGCCTTGGCCCCATCTTTATTATCGCCAAAAATAATTCCCTTGGTCTTATTTTTGTCCACTTCGTTTTTTATGTCCCGATAAAATTGTCGCTGATAGTTCAATATTTTTTCCCGCATAGTACTGGCCGCTTCAATGGTGGACAAAGCGGTCGTGAGTTGATTTCTAATTGTAAAAGGAAAAGTCAATAATCCATTTTCACTTTCCTGTATATGACCTCTTGAACTCCCCTGCTCAAAAAGGATACCAATACTGCCGTTAACATCGGGGAAGGTGGATCCTTTTCCATAGTAATAATCGTCATATCCTTCTTCGGAATAGTATAAAGAACCTATTTTATCCAAGGCTTTGGCATGGTAAGTGCCCATCTCCCTGGTCAGTTCCTGATTCATTTTGGAGGTCAAGGGATGCACTCTATCGGGTTCCCCAGGTTGGAAAAAGAAGGTGGAATTGGTTCCCATTTCATGATGATCAGTAAGGACGTTGGGAAGCCATTTATGAAAAGTTTCTATTCTGGCCCTGCTTTCGGGTAATTGTACGGGGAGCCAATCCCTGTTCATATCGAACCAATAATGATTGGTTCTTCCTCCCGGCCATACTTCATGATATTCACGTTCGTTGGTATCGGCGTTAAGATTTATATTTTTGTTCGTATTGGCCCAATAGGCAAATCGTTGCAATCCGTCCGGGTTGAATGAAGGATCCAATAAAATAACCATATTATTCAATATAACTTCTATCTCAGGACCTTGTGCCGCTGCCAGATAGTACGCATAGGCGAGGGCGGCATTGGAACCACTGGGCTCATTGCCGTGTATGGAAAAACCTTGGTACACAATAATAGGCATCTGGGATATAGGCGCAGTGTTCCCATTTTCCGATAATGCCATATGTTCCTTTTGGATCTGATCTAAATTGTTGTGGTTGTTCGGTGCAGTTACCGTAAGCAATAAAATAGGCCGGCCCTCAAAGGTTTCGCCCCTATTTTCTATGGTTATGCGATCACTGGCTTTTGCCAGAGTTTGCATATAGAACATCAACTTGTCATGAGTAACATGCCATGCCCCCACTTCATGACCTATAACATCTTTTGGTTTTGGAATGGATTCATCATAGGAAATTCCCTGGGGCAGGTAATAATTCAGGTTTAAAGGTTCCTGTGCAAGGGATACCAAACTGTTCATTAACAATAGGAGGGTCAAAACTTTTTTCATGGGAACTGGAATTAGCTATGGATAAAAATAAAAAACGGCCCTTATAATGAAGGACCGTTATCATTTTTTTGTCATCAAAAATTAAATGTCATCAAAATCAACGTCCGTAAAGCTTTCGGTAGAAGGCACTTCTACCGCTGGTTTTTCCTCCTCTTCTTTTTTGAAATCTTTTTGATGTCTTTCTGAAATTACTTCAGATCCTTTTTCACTGATAATAAAATCCATCATTTCTTCTACATTTTCCTTAAAGGCTTCAAAATCTTCCTTGTATAGGTAAATTTTGTGCTTTTTGTAATGAAAGGAGCCATCTTCATGGGTAAACTTTTTACTTTCTGTAATCGTTAGATAATAATCTCCAGCTTTGGTGCTTCTTACATCAAAGAAGTAAGTTCTTCTTCCCGCTCTTAAAACTTTGGAGTGAATTTCTTCCTGGTCCATTAAATCTCTATCGCTCATTTTCTATCTTTAAAATGTCTGATTATTCTATCAAAAATGAAAAAAAAAACGTTATCCAACAACAATTTTCTAGTTTTCTTTCTCCGCAAGTTGATTCCGGTAGAGCTCTTTGTAGTACCCCTCTACCATATTTAATTCTTCATGGGTGCCTTCCTGTAGTAATCTGCCCCCCTCTAAAACCAGTATTTTATCCGCATTCTTTGCCGAGGAAACCCTATGGCTGACAATGAGCGTGGTACGGTCATTGGAAGCCTTTTTTAGATTGGAGAGTATTTCTTCTTCCGTTTCGGTATCTACGGCGGACAAGCAGTCATCGAATAAATAAATCTGTGGATCTTTCATCAAGGCCCTGGCAATGGAAACCCTTTGCTTTTGACCTCCGCTTAAGGTGATGCCCCGTTCCCCGAGAACAGTATCGTATTTTTTGCTGAACCCCATTATATTTTTATGGACCACCGCATCTTTGGCCACCTTCATGACCGCTTCATCGGTAGCATTATGTTTACCGAATTTAATATTGTTCTTTATGGTGTCCGAAAATAAAAAAGCATCCTGTGGAACCGTACCGATAGCTTTACGGAGATTGGTCAGTCCTATTTTTTTGATCGGTTTACCATCTATTAAAATTTCGCCCGAGGAAACATCGTATAACCTGGTCATCAGATCCAGAATGGTAGATTTTCCAGAACCTGTCTTACCGATAATGGCCGCCGTCTCTCCTTCGTTAATAGTAAACGAAAGGTTTTTTAGGGCGATAATCTCGGTATCCTCATATGTAAAACTTACGTTCTTGAATTCTATCTTCCCTTTAATAATATGGGGTCCGACCGATTCTTCCTTCAATTCAGGTTCTTCTTTTAAAAATTCATTGATGCGTTTTTGGCTGGCCTCTGCCCTTTGTATGATTGAAGTTAACCAGCCTACAATGGCTACCGGCCAGGTAAGCATATTTACGTAAAGAATAAATTCGGCGATCAATCCCACTCCAATTTCCCCATTAATATACTGCATGCCCCCAATATATATGACCAATATATTACTCACGCCTATCAGTAGGATCATCAAAGGGAAAAACCAGGCATTTACCTTGGCCAAACTCATGCTCTTATTCTTTCCTTCATTGGCTAGAACACCTAATTCCATATTTGTTCGCGGTTCCAAGGTATAGGCCTTGATTACCGAAACACCTGAAAATACCTCTTGGGTAAAAGTGGAGAGGGTAGAAAGATATTCCTGTACCACGGTACTTCTTTTATGGATAACCTTACTTATTTGATAGATCAAGATAGAAAGTACCGGCAGGGGCAATAACGTATAAGCAGCCAGGGTAGGGGCTTTAATGAACATTAAGGGTATCAAACAAGCAAAGAGGGTCAAGGTCTGCATGCCGTACATTATGGCCGGACCGGCATACATACGTACCTGGTTTACATCCTCGCTTATACGGTTCATAAGGTCGCCCGTTCTATTTTTTTTATAGAAACCGAGATTTAATATTTGATAATGGTCAAATATCTCATTCTTTAGGTCATATTCAATGTACCTGGATACATTAATAATGGTCTGTCTCATGAGAAAAGTGAAAAAACCTGATAATAAGGCCGCTCCTATAATAATTAAAATATATTCGGTGAGGAATGATTTAGCGGCTGTTTTGGTTATTTCGGAACCTATGGATTGTTCTACTACCGAGATGATCTTGTTCACATAAGAAGGCATGACCAATTGAAATAGTCTGGCTATAACAGTAATTATTATTCCCACCAAGAGCTTAAGCCAATATTTTTTGAAGTATTTATTAAGATACTTAAGTTCCTTCATCTGTAACAGCTAAAAAAGGTTTGATTTTCTTTGGTTTCCAAAGATAGGTTTTTGCTATAGAAGCAAATGTTATAAAATACCTAAGATAAATTAAGAATGTCTTTGTAGCGACATGATTAGATGCTTATTTTTGTAAGCTGAAAAATCTATCATAAAACTAAAGGTTCTTTAACATGCTTACACGAAGACATATCAGGGTTAAGGTAATGCAGTGTATTTACGCCCTGATCCAATCCAAAGACGATTCACTACAAAAACAGGAGAAGTTTTTAAAAGTAAGCATAGAGAATACATATACATTATATCTTCTATGGTTAAGTCTGTTTGTCGAGATACATCAAAAAGCCGGGGAGCAATTAAGGCTGTCCTCAAAAAAGTATCTCGATAGACCCAGTGGTACATTATTGAATTTGGAGAAATTGGTTCAAAATAAGGTGCTACGACAGTTAAGTGAAAACAAGCTTTTAAAAGAGGAACTTTCTAGGAGAAAATTGAATAATTGGTACCTGAACGAGGAGTATGTGAAACTTATCTATAAGGATATTGTTGAAAGTGAGATTTACAAGCGGTACATAACTAAGGAAGAATTGAATTATCAAAGTGATAAAGAATTGATTCTTGATCTTTTTAAAGAAATAATAGCACCAAACGATAAAATTTACGAATACTTTGAGGATGATAAATTAACATGGGTGGACGATATCCCCATTGTAAACACCTTTTTGTTGAAGCATTTGAAAAAATCCCAGGAACATCAAGGCGATGCCTATTTTTTACCACGGTTACTCAAGGATAAAGAAGATTTGGATTTTGCCAATAAATTACTTGCCAAAACACTTTTGCAAAATGAAAAACTGGAAAAGGAAATTGAAGGTAAAACACCTAATTGGGATAAAGATCGTATAGCCGATGTTGATTCTATATTGTTAAAAATGGCTATCTGTGAGTTGCTTAATTTTTCTTCTATCCCCGAACGGGTTACCATTAATGAATACCTGGAAATAGCCAAAGAATATTCTACCCCCAAAAGCAGTATATTCATTAATGGGATATTGGATAAGTTGACCAAAGAATATAAAGTTGCCGGCAAACTCAATAAAGTGGGGAGAGGATTATTATGAAAATATTTTCTAATTTTACGTTCGAATTAAAAAATTAATAATGAAAAAAATTGTTTTGACGATTGGTTTGGTTTCCTTTTTGGCATTTACCTCTTGCAAAGAAAAGGCTTCTAGTAAAATAAATACGGATAATGTAGCGGAAGCTGCTCAAAGAGATGAGGCGGCCAAGGCCCTTCCTATAATGAGTTTTGAGAAGACCGAACATGACTTTGGTACAATTGAACAAGGCACCCCACAGGAAACGGCGTTTAAGTTTACGAATACGGGAAATGCCCCGTTGATTATTACAAATGCCAAGAGTAGCTGTGGTTGTACCGTTCCAAACCCGCCCAAAGAACCCATTGCCCCGGGCGCATCGAGCGAACTTATGGTTAAGTTCAACGGGGCAGGACAAAACCAGGTCACTAAGACCATTACGGTGACGGCGAATACGAAAAAAGGTACCGAGCTTATAAAGATCAAGGCTTTTGTAAACCCTAAAGGAGCCACGCCCTTAGGTCCGGTTAAATAATTTTTTAATTTTTGAACATAAATAATACCAAGATATGGGTGATATAGGACAGTTTCTTCCAATGATTTTGATTTTTGCGGTGGCATATTTTTTTATGATCCGCCCACAAATGAAAAGACAAAAAGATGAGAAGAAATTTTCGACCGAATTAAAACGTGGCGATCGTGTAATTACTAAAAGTGGACTGCACGGAAAAGTAGTAGAATTAAATGATAAGGATTTTTCATGCGTGTTGGAAACAATGGCAGGAAAATTAAAGTTTGACCGTTCCGCCATATCCATGGAGATGAGCAAAAAAATAAACGCTCCGGCCAAAAAATAAAGATTTAAATTCGAGTAAGAAAGGCACCGTTGGACACAACGGTGCCTTTCTTTTTTTAAATATCGTATTTTTTACTTTTTTAACGAGATCGAACTACTGGAAAAATCGATTCAAATATTTTTAGGTTTTGAGCTTTAGCGTATTTTTTTATTAAAACCTTATCAAATAACGGTGCAGTTTTGCCTCAAACTACATCAAAAGTGATTTATAAAAGAAGTGGTCGTACAAGTGTAGACAGATTCTTGAATAGTTGTATTACCTGTACTTGTCGTTCAGCCCTATGCCTTCCAGTATCATAGGAAGTATTTTCTCCAATCTGGAAAGTTTTGTTTTTTCTTGTTTGGCGGTTACAATATATTCCACATATTCTTTTTGCTTGTAGAACGATAATTTTTCAAAGGCCTTTTTTAAATGGAGGTCTTTTTTTAGAGCTGCCTTCAGTAATTCAGGGACTGCTATCTTAGTTGCCTTTTTTCTTTTAGGAACCAGTTGCATACCCTTTTTCTGGTTTTCGATAGCTTCTTTCATATAAGCTAAAATCTCAACTTCATCAATATCCCCAATGTTTTTAAATTTCCACTGTCGCATGGCCTGGGTCTTACCATCTTGGGCATTCTTCAATACACGTTTTGGATCGTTGAGAAACACTCCGTTAAAAAACCATATCCCAAAATGGTGTTTGAATTTACAGATGGCCAATACGTTTTTTCCATCAATGGTGTATGTTGGGAACATCCACTTAAAGGTTTCTTCCAAGTTTAATTTAAGGGCAAAATCCCTTAATGTACCAATGGCCTTTTTGTAATGATGCTCCTCGGCATAATATGCTTCAACTTTTTCTGCTCTGTCCATTTCAATAATCAATAATCGGGGAATAATTTTTGTGCAATGAATGGAATATAAATGAATTATATTAAAATCAGAATATTGTTATTTAGCTTTTTTTGCAGTAAGTTCAGAAATTTTAACAATAGTCTCAACGGCTTTCTGCATACTTTCTACGGGAACATATTCGTACTTGCCGTGGAAATTATGCCCGCCCGCAAAAATATTAGGGCAGGGAAGCCCCATAAAACTTAATTGAGAGCCATCCGTTCCTCCACGTATGGGTTTTATAATAGGGGTTATCCCTATTTCTTCCATAGCTTCTTTAGCAATATCCACAATATGCATTACAGGCTCGATTTTCTCGCGCATATTGTAGTATTGATCTTTTATCCCGATTTCGATACAGTTATTGTTCTTGAGGTTAAGCTCATGGACCATTTGTGTCAATAATTGTTTCTTTTGTTCAAACGCAACCCTATCGTGGTCACGGATAATCAATCCGATCTCTGTTTTTTCAATAGTTCCGTTTATATCATGAACGTGAAAAAAACCTTCACGATCTGCAGTTTTTTCAGGTATTTCATACTCGGGTAATTCCGAAATGATTTTGTTCGCGATCAAAATGGCATTTACCATTTTACCTTTTGCGTAACCCGGATGTACACTTTTTCCGTGTACGGTTATTTTTGCACCTGCCGCATTAAAGTTTTCATATTCCAGTTCCCCAATTTGACTCCCGTCCATAGTATAGGCCCATTCCGCTCCAAATGCCGGAACATCAAATTTATGGGCGCCCCTTCCTATTTCTTCATCTGGCGTAAAGCCGACCCTGATTTTTCCATGCTTTATTTCCGGATGTGCTATAAGGTATTCCATAGCGGTCATAATTTCGGCAATGCCGGCCTTATCATCTGCTCCTAACAATGTGGTACCGTCCGTGGTTATCAAAGTTTGGCCTTTATATTCCAGCAAGTCCTCAAAATAATCGGGTGAAAGGATAATATTTTGTGCGGCATTCAATACAATATCTTGACCATCATAATTTTCGATGATTTTGGGGTTTACACGAGTGCCGGAAAAATCAGGGGTCGTATCAAAATGAGAAATAAAACCGATTGTAGGAACATCGTGGTCAACATTACCGGGTAAAGTGGCCATAATATAGGCGTTTTCATCAATAGTAACCTCTTGCATTCCAATGCTCTTGAGTTCTTCTACAAGCTTGGTTGCCAAATCCCACTGTTTTTGAGTACTTGGGGTGGTGTCTGAAGTGGGATCGCTTTGTGTATCTATTTTTACATAGCCTATAAAGCGATCTATAATGTTTTTCATCAAATATGATTTTAATCAAAAATAAGGCGATAAATCGTATTTTCGTTAGGTTCTTAAAGGGCAATTAATATAGCAATAGATGAAAAAGTGTTTTAAAACTTTTATGACGTGGATATCGGTTTTAGGCTGTATTTGGGCCTCTCGAAGCCAAGCCGATTGTGTTTTGGGAGTGGGGATAACAGATAATGTTACTTTGGCGGAGATATTTCAACTCAATAAAATGCAACAGGAGAAACTAATGAATTTTTCGGCCGAATTGAAATATCGGAACGAAATTTTAAATAATCAGTTGGAAAATATCACCAGAAGACATCCACAAAGTACCCCGACAGAATTAATGCAGTTGGCGAACAAATATAAAGGCGTCATGGACAGTATGGCCCTGGTTCAGGCCATGATAGATAAAAAAGTATTGAGGCTGTTCAATGAAAAACAATATGAACTGTACCGTAACTTATGTAAAGAAGCCTCTCGTTCCCCTTTTGTAATAATCCCTTCGGTTTATAATGATAGCACTATTATTAAGAACAAATAATGCTAGGGCAATTAATGGAAGATAGGTCTGTTTTTGTAAAGGTCAGTTCGTATTTTTGCCCTTAAACCACACTGCTTTTATGTACCGATCGATTATACGTCCCATTTTATTCCTGTTTGATCCGGAGAAAATCCATTATTTGAGTTTTTCATTGATAAAATTACTTTCCAATATTGGTTTTTCGTCCATTTTTAAATCACTCTTCGTTGTGGAGGATAAACGGTTGGAGCGGGAAGTTTTTGGATTAAAGTTCAGGAATCCGGTAGGTTTGGCGGCAGGTTTTGACAAAAATGCCGTGCTTTATAACGAACTGTCCGATTTTGGTTTTGGTTTTGTGGAAATAGGGACCCTTACACCAAAACCTCAAGATGGCAATCCTAAAAAAAGGCTATTTCGCCTTAAAGCGGACAGTGCCATTATTAACCGTATGGGCTTTAATAATGCCGGGGTCTTTGAAGCGGTCGAGCAATTAAAAAAAGAACACAAGGTCTTAATAGGGGGAAATATTGGAAAGAACAAAGTTACGCCCAATAATGGGGCCATAAAAGATTACCTAATTTGTTTTGATGCGTTATTTGATCATGTGGATTACTTCGTGGTAAACGTGAGTTCCCCAAATACCCCGGGGTTACGGGAATTGCAGGACAAAGCACCCCTTACCGCCTTGTTGGGGGAATTGCAAAAAGAAAATGATAAACAAGGTGAAAAGAGAAAGGCAAATCGTAAACCGATACTCTTAAAGATCGCACCGGATTTGACCAATGCACAATTAATGGATATCATAGAAATAGTGCGGGTTACTAAAATTGATGGGGTTATTGCCACAAATACCACTATTGCCCGTAAAGAACTAAAATCTCCATGCTTATTGATCGAGGAAACGGGAGGTCTTAGCGGTAAACCTTTAAAGGATAGAAGTACGGAGGTAATTCGGTTTTTGGCCGAGAAAAGTAACAAGGCCTTTCCCATTATCGGGGTAGGTGGGATACACACTCCCGAGGATGCCCTTGAAAAGTTGGATGCGGGGGCCGATCTGATACAATTGTACACGGGTTTTATATATGAAGGTCCGGGATTGATCAAACGGATAAACAAGGCTATTTTGAAAAAAGCCGGCCATGGCGATTTTTGATGAACAAAAAGAGCATACTACGGTATTAAATTTATAGGATATGGCACCCGCTGTTTACCGTTATCCGATTAAGAGATACTTAAAGGTCGGCAAAACGATTTTAGTTCTTTTGCCGTCAAAAATTTGTAATTTCCCATACCGAACAAGACAATTTGAACAGTGAAATCCTTATAAGTTTTGTACTGGCTACGGCGGTTTTGGCCATATCTCCCGGGCCCGATAATATTTTTGTCCTGATGCAAAGTATGACCCATGGCAGAAAATATGGTTTTGCCACAATAATGGGCCTTATGACCGGGTGTCTTGTACACACCACTTTATTGGCCTTTGGCGTTTCCGCTATTATTAGGGCAAATGAATCCTTGTTTTTGGGTATTAAATTATTTGGTGCCGGTTATTTGATATATCTCGCTTATAGTGTATTTAAGGATGATGCCCCCATTCCATTGGAAGAATTTCATATACCTCAAAAAGAACAGGCGGATTTGTTCAAACAGGGTTTTATTATGAATGTGTTGAACCCTAAGGTCACTATTTTTTTCCTGGCATTTTTCCCCGGGTTTTTGTTTTCGGATACTTTGGCGAACGAAATTCAATTTTATATCCTCGGTTTTCTTTTTATTTTGGTATCCCTCATTGTTTTTGGCGGGATTGCCTTGCTGGCGGGAAGTATCTCCATTTTCTTAAAACGGAATCACAAAACCGCTTTTATATTAAAAGGAGGGCAGATAATCGTTTTTTTGGGAATAGCGGTATTTTTGTTTTTCGGTTGATTGATTTTGTGCGGAGATTAGGTATAACTACTTGATGGGAGTTTGTATTTTTATAGTATGTCTAAACCAAAAATAAAACTGATCGAGTGTCCACGGGATGCCATGCAGGGTATCAGGAACTTTATACCCACGGAACAAAAAGCACGGTATATCCAATCTTTATTGGGTTGTGGTTTTGATACCATTGATTTTGGCAGTTTTGTTTCTCCCAAAGCCATTCCACAGATGGTGGATACCGCTGAGGTTTTATCCCGACTAGATCTCTCCAATACCAAAAGTAAACTATTGGCCATTGTAGCCAATGTACGTGGTGCCCGTGATGCCGCTTCCCATCCTGAAATTCAATATTTGGGTTTTCCTTTTTCGATTTCGGAGAACTTCCAGATGCGGAATACGCATAAGACCATTGCACAATCCGTGGAGACCTTACAAGAAATCTTTACTATTGCCAACAAGGCCGAAAAAGAGGTGGTTACCTATATATCCATGGGTTTTGGGAATCCCTATGGTGATCCGTGGAATGTGGAGATTGTAGGGGAATGGACAGAGAAATTGGCCGCAATGGGAGCTAGGATCTTATCTTTATCCGATACGGTAGGAACTTCCGACCCTGAGACGATAAATTATCTTTTTTCCAATCTTATACCCAAATACCCGGAAATCGAATTTGGGGCACATTTGCATACTACGCCTACCAAATGGCATGAAAAAATAGCTGCTGCCCACAAAGCCGGTTGCCGGCGCTTTGATGGGGCCGTGCAAGGTTTTGGTGGCTGCCCCATGGCCAAGGATGAACTTACGGGCAATATGCCCACCGAAAAAATGCTTTCTTATTTTACAAAGGAGAAAACCGATTCCGGGGTAAATTGGTTGGTTTTTGAAGCGGCGTATAATAAGGCTACGGAATTATTTTCCGCTTATCATTGAGCAACTTACATATGGTTTATCCCTTTGAAGCGGGATAATGAGGGAGTAGGGGTATTTAAAATGTTGGATCGATTTGGTTTTGGGGTAGGAACTTAGGTTTATTACGCAATGAAACTGTTCCAAAATCGATCTGATCAATAAAAATATAAGCGTTACAGAATAAAATTGACCTAAAACCTGATTAACTTTGTGAAAAATGACACCTATGAACAAATCGATAGAATCCCTTTTGAATGATCAAATTGGATATGAGGCCAATGCATCCATGCATTATTTGGCCATGGCCTCCTGGGCGGACGAAAATGGCTATAATGGAGTCTCGGAATTCTTTTACAATCAGTCAGAGGAAGAAAGGGCACATATGATAAAACTCGTGAAGTTCGTGAATGAGCGTGGGGGCAAGGTTGTAATTCCCGCATTGGACAAGCCCAAACCGGAATTTGAATCTTTGAATGAATTGTTCGAGGACTTTTTAAGGAGTGAAATGTTTGTAACGGAACAGATCAGCCATATCATATTTGAGTGTTTGAACAAAAAAGAGTACAACGTACACAACTTTATGCAATGGTATGTTACAGAACAATTGGAAGAAGAGGCCGTTGCCCGGACCTTGTTGGATAAATTAAATATTATAGGGGACGATAAATCCGGCCATTATCTATTTGATAGGGATATCAACGCGATAGCTACTTCCGTAGATCAAGAATAATAATTGTATCCTAACCATAAATTATTCAAAAAGACTCCATTAAAGGAGTCTTTTTTTAGTAGCTTTGCTTTTTATTTAGAATAAATAAAAATAATGTTACTACAATCTTCTGAAAGTTCAGCCTGCCTGATAATAAGTTCTCCCTGCGTAATATGTACACAGGGGAAGAAAACAAAGTGTTGCAAAAAATACAAGAAAAAGGGAAAATCCAATTGTAAGCGCTGTCCAAAAATCTGAAACATAAGAGTTAGAAGCCTTGATCATTAATTCTTTAGTTTAAAAATCCATCACAGAATCCGGAAAATGTTAAATCTTTAAATTTATTTAGATTTAATTTAAATAAAGTTTGTCCATTTCAATTTTGACTCTAAATTTGTGCACTCATTTATATCACTATTAATAATAAGTCTAAATAAAAACAATGAACAAAATGAGATCCATTATTTTACTGACCATTATATTGTCTACCACTTTTCTTGTGGCACAGACCAAAACGGATTCCATCACTTTGGTGCCGCAATCCCAGATAAACGCAGCGCAACGTTTACTCTCCGGTAATTATGCATCGGCCGTTACCGTAGGGGCCTATGCCGAAACACTTTATAATCAGCCAGAAGGAGACAACGGGGAGTTGGATATTCAACGGATGGTACTTCTCTTCGGATATCGCTTCAATGAAAAAACACAATTTGTAACAGAAGTAGAGCTGGAGCATGTTAATGAAGTTTTTGTAGAGCAGGCCTTTGTTAATTATGCGATAGGAAACAACGTAAGTTTACGAGGTGGGTTAATGTTGGTGCCCATGGGCATTGTGAACGAGTTTCATGAACCTACGACCTTTAACGGAACCGAAAGACCGGCGATAGACAATGTTATTGTACCTACGACATGGAGGGAAATAGGAATTGGGGTAACAGGTCGTTTTAATGATTTGTCCCTGGGGTACCAGGCCTATGTTTTCAATGGGTTTAAATCCACACAGGCAGATGGGGAAGGCGGCATTTCAGGATTCTTAAAAGGTTCCAACGGACTTCGGGGCGGTCGTCAAAAGGCAATTCAGTCAACCGTGGATAGCCCGACCCTATCTACCAAATTGGATTATTACGGTATTCCCGGCCTTCGATTGGGTCTTTCCACCTATTTTGGAAAAACACAGGCCGAAGATGATATTGAAACGATTGATGGTGCCAATATTGGAATAGCCATGTTGGGGTTGGATGCCCGTTATGCCTATCAACGTTTTACGGCAAGAGGACAATTTATCCGTGCGTCACTTTCGGATACTGAGGAATATAATACACTCACGGGAAGGGATTTGGGCAGCGCGTTGCAAGGTTGGTATCTGGAAGGAGCCTATAATTTATTGCCCTATGGCAAACCACAAAAACTATTTGCATTTGCCAGATATGAAAAGTATGATACCCATGCGAATACTGCAGGTGCTTTGACCCAAAATGAAGCTTATGATAGAACGGATATAACAACCGGACTTACCTATCATATTGCTCCGGGCGTTGTGCTTAAAGGGGATTATCAATTTAGAAGCAACGCTTTGGATGGCGATGACATAAAAGACAGGTTGAACTTTGGAATAGGAGTGTGGTTCTAACCAATACCCCGAAAGTCTCCCCCAAAAGGGGAGACTTTCGGGTTTCTTAATAAAAATTGACTGTATTCTTATCAAGATTAAATCTAAATTGATACATTTGCGCTATGCAGGCATCAAAAAAAATAACCGTAATAACTTTTTTGTTTTCGCTATTGCTCTTTGGATTTGGGTTACCCAAGAATATTCAAAAAAAGGTAGAGAAAGAGGTGTTAAAATTCTTTGAGGTCAAAGAATTTTCTATGGAAGCCATTACTGTTGCCAAGGATTTAAATGCCGGACTACCTGCAAAAATAACAGGGGATAATCTCTACAAACTGTTTCAGGGAGAAACTTTGATGGGCTATATTTTTGTGGATCAGGCACCCAGTAAAACAGCCAAGTTTGATTATTTGGTGGTATTTGATGAGGATTTGAAAATAGTGCATTCCAAAATCTTGATATACCGTGAGGAATATGGTGGGGAAATAGGCAGTAAAAGGTGGCTAAAACAATTTATGGGCAAAACAGGGGGAGACCGTGTGGACCATGAATCAAATATAGATGGAATTGCCGGAGCCACTATTTCAGTGCGATCCATGACCACTTCTATGGATAATTTATTGCAGACCGTAGGAATTCTTCAAGAAAAGAACATATTGTAATGCAGTATAACGGGCTGCTTTTGACTTTTTCAAAGGAAATAAAACTATTTATAGGAGCGTTTGTCATTATTTTATCCGTTGGATATTATACGGGACTTTTATTTGTTTCCCAAACAAGTACGGCTTCACCTGCCGGAATCGAAGAAAATTATCTGGGTAACGAAGAAGATGAGGATGCCGAGGTCATGAAGTTCAAAAAGAGCGAACGACAAATGTTGACCATTGTCCATACCCATATCCTTTCCATGTCCTTTATATTTTTTTTATTGGGCATATTAGTTTGGTTGACCCATCTTCCCAAAAAACTGAAACTTTTCCTGACCGTTGAACCATTTTTCTCTGTTTTGTTCACTTTTGGAGGCATTTATTTTCTTTGGGCCGGGATTTCATGGATGAAATATATCGTCCTGCTATCGGGGCTATTGATGACGGCCACATTTACCGTTTCAGTTGTTTTGATCCTCTTTCAGTTATGTAAAAAGCCTGTTGCCGGCACAACGCTTAACCAATAAAAATCACTATATTTGCACGCAATTAAATCCTTAATTGCTATGAAAGCCCACCTAAATAAAATTCTTGGAGAAGGCCTCACCTATGATGACGTACTTCTGGTTCCCGCCTATTCGGAAGTACTCCCGAGAGAGGTCAATATTCAATCCAAATTCACCCGGAATATTACGATCAACGTTCCTATTGTATCTGCTGCAATGGACACCGTAACGGAGAGCAGAATGGCCATTGCCATAGCCCAAGAAGGTGGTATAGGGGTTTTGCACAAGAACATGACCATTGAGCAACAGGCACTCAAGGTCAGAAAAGTAAAGCGTGCCGAAAGTGGTATGATCATGGATCCGGTGACCTTGCCCATGGATTCTTTAGTAAGGGATGCAAAAGCCAGTATGAAGGAATTTAGTATTGGAGGTATTCCCATTGTAGATGATGCCAGTAAACTTATCGGTATTGTGACCAATCGTGATCTACGTTTTGAAAAAAATAATGACCGACCCATTTCTGAAGTAATGACCTCGGAAAATTTGGTAACGGTAGGAGAAGGGACCTCATTGGAGGAAGCCGAGGATATTCTACAAGAGAATAAAATTGAAAAACTGCCGGTAGTCAACGGGGATAACGTTCTTGTGGGACTTATCACCTTTAGGGATATCACCAAACTTACGCAAAAACCCATTGCTAATAAGGACAAATATGGAAGGTTGCGCGTAGCTGCAGCTTTGGGGGTAACCAATGATACTGTGGTTAGGGCGGAAGCCTTGGTAAATGCCGGGGTGGATGCCGTTGTTATCGATACGGCGCATGGGCACACGAAAGGTGTGGTTGCGGTTTTAAAGGAAGTAAAGAAAAAATTCCCGGAATTAGAGGTTATTGTGGGCAATATTGCTACGGGAGAAGCCGCTAAATATTTGGTAGAAGCGGGGGCCGATGCGATCAAAGTGGGTATAGGCCCGGGAAGCATCTGTACTACTAGGGTAGTGGCAGGAGTTGGATTCCCACAGTTTTCAGCGGTTTTAGAAGTTGCGGCCGCCATAAAAGGTTCTGGCGTTCCGGTAATTGCAGATGGCGGAATCCGTTATACCGGTGATATTCCAAAAGCCATTGCGGCGGGTGCGGATACCGTTATGCTCGGTTCACTATTGGCAGGAACCAAGGAATCCCCCGGGGAAACCATTATTTATGAAGGTCGAAAATTCAAGAGTTATCGGGGAATGGGATCTGTCGAAGCTATGAAACAGGGATCCAAAGACCGTTATTTTCAAGATGTGGAGGACGATATTAAAAAACTGGTTCCCGAAGGAATTGTCGGGCGTGTGCCCTATAAGGGCGAATTGTTCGAAAGTATCCATCAATTTGTAGGAGGGCTAAGGGCAGGTATGGGCTATTGTGGTGCCAAAGACATTGAAACCTTAAAAGAAACGGGTCGGTTTGTGCAGATTACCGCTAGTGGTATTAATGAGAGTCATCCACATGATGTAACCATTACCAAAGAGAGTCCTAACTATAGTCGGTAGGTGGCACACATAATTCAGTGATAATTTTAAGGATTGGTTTTTTTGTGAATCGATTATTTCACGGATGCATCAATATTTTTATGCAATGATCGTACCCTTCTCAGATTGTCCGTTGCCTGTAAAAGTTTTTTCATTAAAGAAGGGTTGAGGTTCGGATTTTCAGCTATAAAACCTTCCAGTATGGCATAGGCCTCGGGAGATGTATGATTGCCTATTGTATTGTTAAGCCAGCCTTTGGGAAAGAAAATATCCCCGGTTTTTTGAATTTCCTCCAATAGATCAAGGCTCGGTCTTATGGTAACGATAGCTTCTTTTTGTCGCAACGGGTGATTCAGATTATTTAGAGCTGCCAATACCCAGGATTCCTTTGCCCTGTTTTTTTCTTCTTTTAGGGATTTGAAGAAAGCATTTCTTGTAGTTTCTTTCTTGGAAATAGACGGTAGTAAGAATATAAAACGCTCTAGTTTATCCGGATTGCCGATCCGTTCCTTTGCAATCTCTATGATTTCATCTTGTCTTGGATGTTCATATAACGCTAGATCGATGGCCATACGGGTATAATCATCTTCATTGAGCTTCAGGTCTTTTATATGGATATCCTTATTCCAAACCTGATATAGTCGGGCTTTTGCGCTTTCCGAATAAGCTATTGACCTAAAAACGGAGAATAGGGTCTTTTTTATATTGGGCTGTGCATTACCCTTTAATTTGGACCAGATATGGTCGGCCAGTCGTTGTTGGTACAGTGTGCGTTGCTCTACGTTCAGGAACGTCCAAAAAATAGAACTTGTATAACCGGAAACAAGATTGACCAGTAACTCATTTTCCTCAATGAGAAGACTTTTTTGATACAATTCCAAAGCGTGTTTTGCCTCGATTTTTCCATTCAATGTATTTTCATAAACATTTATATAGGCATACCCACGGGTTACATCATCCTTTAAGGACAAAATGATGTCCAGATCTTTTTTGCTTATAGGGAATACCCCATAACCCAGGCCATTTGAATTGTAGATGATGGCGTTTGGTCTGGGTAGGCCCAAGGCTTGTTGGATTTCCTTTTTTTTACCCTTTACATCTATTGTAATGGTTTTTATATGATCGTTATAGACCAATGCAATATCAAAAGTTTGCGGCCAGATTTTGGCTGTTTTGTCCTCTGCCTTCTGCAAAAGTTCAAAATTGGAAATATTTCCTTTGTCATCATAGGTAAGGCTATGTTCAAAAATGGGCCTGCTTGCGTTATTTACCCAAACGTTACTCCAGTTTTCAATAGTAATATCGGTTTCCTTATCCAGTATCTTGATAAGGTCGTTCCAAACGGCATTGCTATCGGCATACCTTTTTATGTATTCCTTAATTCCCTTTTGAAAAGCCTCCTTGCCCATGACCTTTTCCAATTGGCGCATCATTATAGGGGCTTTGTTGTATATGATGTTACCGTATAAAGATCCGGCATTATTTAGATTGTCCAGATTTTGACGAATGGGGTTTGTGCCCAATGTCCTGTCCTCATTGTAAGCCCTGGGGTAGTGGGCCGTCATGAAAGCCAATTCATGGTTGATATCTGGAAAGGCGGGATTCACTATTTTATCCGCCATAAAATTTGCGAATACCTCTTTCATCCAAACATCGTTGAACCAATCCATGGTCACCAAATCCCCAAACCACATATGTGCGGTTTCATGTGCTATTAACTTGGCTCTCCTTAATTTTTGATTTTCGGTCGCACTCTCATCCAGAAACAAAGAACTTTCCCTGTATTGTATGGCACCCACGTGTTCCATTCCTCCGTATTGAAAACCGGGAACAGTGACAAAATCCAATTTTTGAAACGGGAAGGGATATGCGGTATACGCTTCTAAAAAGGATAGTGACCTCTGGTGTAGGTCAAATATGGTATTGGTACTGGACTTAATTTTTTCCTTGTTGTTTTCCCGGTATAACAGATTCATGCCAAGACTGTGCGGTTTTTTGTTGATCGTGTTGAATTTTCCGGCTACGAAAGAAAATAAGTAAGTACTCATTTTATCGGATGGGGCAAATTGGTGTCTGGTGAACCCGTCCTTTTCTTCCGTGCGTATTTCGGGAGCACCACAAATCACTTTCCAATCTTTGGGCGTACTGATATCCAATATATATTTTGCCTTTATGTTAGGTTGGTCAAAACATGGAAAAAGTGTCCGGGCGCGGTCGGGTACCAACAGTGTATAAAGGTATTCCTCATTTCTGTTCAACGATGATTCCCCGGCCAAAAAATGGATCTTGATGATATTCTTTCCCAATAGAAGGTAATCTTCGGCTATACGAATATGCTCATTATTATGTGCTATTGGTATATGCTGGCCATTGGCTTCAATAGTCCTTAACCTGGAGGTTTCTTCCTTAAAATCCAGATAAAGTGGTGCTTTTGCCTCCGAAATGGAAACCTCTAAAACCAATTCCGAGACTATGGGGGCTTCTTTTTCCAGGGGAATTTGAAATGCGAGCTTATATACGACTTCTGTGACCTGTTTGCTTCTATGGGAGGCCAGTTCCAAGGAAACACCATCTTGAATTTTGGTCGTTACGACCGATTTATCCCGACATGAGAAGAAAAATAGAACGAGGCACGACAAGAAAGAGAATAACTTCATAAGTATTGAATTGTTTATCCAAGTTTAGATGGAACATGAAATGTACTTAAAACAACAATTCAATACAAGAAACCTTTTTGGAACGTGCCGTTATCACTGCCCGTATTGGCGTAAAAAAATCCGATATAATAAATATCGGATTTGAATGTCATGTAAAAAAGGTATTTTATATCGGAAAGTCACTTGCTATTGCCTGCATAACTCTTCCAGTCTTTTTCTTTGTAAATATTGTCCCCAAAATAGCGGGCGATATTTAAAAAAGCTTTGGGTTTTTGATAACCGGGAACCGGAGAAAGCATATTTAAATCTTCATCAAGAAATATAGTCGTGGGGTAGCTCATTCTGCCTTGCATCAAAGCAGCGGCGAGTTCATGATACCCTTTGCGGCCGGACGGGACAAAATTATATGTTTTTCCCTTAAATTCTATAGGTTCTTTCCCTTCACCATCCATTTTTACCATATAAAAGTTTTCGGACATATAGGCGGCAACTTCCGGGTTTTGAAAAGTATCCTTATCCATTTTTTTGCACCACCCGCACCAGTCTGTATATACATCGATAAAAACTTTTTTTGGAGTGGTATCCGTTGCCGCAAGTTCCGCAGCCTCGTTCCAGCTGAGCCAAGTTACTTCCTGTCCATAAGAAAAGGAAAATGTTGTCATAACCAGCCCTAGGACAAGTACATTTTTTATAAAGGAAGTTTTCGTTTTCATGATATGTTTTTAAAGGATTGGTCCAATAACTATATCAAAACTAACGTTTTTTTCACTTCTTTATTTTAGCTTGGCCGTTGCTTTGGTAGAGAATAGATCTTTAATGTCCACTTGATTCTTGATCAGGTCGTCAAAAGTCTCCCGTTCCCGTATCAAAATAGCTTTGCCCTGGTGCCATAATACTTCCGGAGGTCTAAACCTGGAATTGTAATTACTGGCCATGGTAAAACAATAAGCTCCGGCATTTTTAAAACAGAGGATGTCCCCTTCGGCAATTTCATTGATACGTTTATTGCTGGCAAAAGTGTCCGTTTCACAAATATAGCCTACGACGGAATAATAACGTTCCCGTCCCTTTGGGTTGGAAATATTGACTATGGAATGGGTGGCTCCGTACAACATGGGGCGTATTAGATGATTGAACCCGGAATCTACACTGGCAAAAACAGTAGAGGTCGTTTGTTTTACTACATTGACCTTTGCCAGGAAATACCCTGCTTCGCTCACCAAAAATTTACCCGGCTCAAAGGCAAGGGTAAGCTCTTTACCGTATTCCTTGCAGAATTCATTAAAGCGGGAACTCAACTTTTTTCCTAATTCTTCTACATTGGTTTGAATGTCCCCTACTTTATAGGGTACTTTAAAACCGCTTCCAAAATCTATAAAATCAAGATTTTTAAAATTCTTGGCGGTATCAAAAAGAATTTCGGAAGCGTAAAGGAATACATCAATATCCAAAATGTCGCTACCCGTGTGCATGTGAATACCGTTGATATTCATTTTGGTCAATTCCACAATTCTCAATAAATGGGGTATTTGATGAATACTGATACCGAATTTAGAATCGATATGGCCAACGGAAATATTGGAGTTTCCACCTGCCATTACGTGTGGATTTATACGTATGCATACTGGAATGTCCGGATGCTTACTACCAAATTGTTCTAAGATGGATAGGTTGTCTATATTAATACGGACACCTAATTTGGCAGCTTCCTCTATTTCTTCCAAAGAGACCCCATTTGGGGTAAATATGATGGATTCCGGTTTAAATCCGGCCAAAAGGCCCAAATGTACTTCTTGAATGGATACGGTGTCCAGGCCACTGCCCAGGCTATTCATTAACCTTAGGACGGTTATGTTGGAAAGTGCTTTGGCCGCATAATTCAGTTTTAATTTTTTTACAGATCCAAAGGCTTTGGTAAGCCTGTTGAACTGCGCTATTATTTTTTCCGAATCGTAAACGTATACGGGGTCACCGTACGTTTTGGCTATTTTCAGTAAATCGGAATTATTCATAATAAGTTAATTTTGGACAAATCTAGGCTTACTAGATCATCCTTGCAAAAAAAATCAACATTGAGATAAATAATACAACAAATTGTTTTAAATGAAACATTTTTGGATTTATTATCTGAATTAAAGATTAAAACCCTGCTTCCGATAGCTATGGGGATTCATTGCAGTTACTTTGGTTTCCATAAATTTAAAGTGCACCTTGTTATTTAGACAGAATGAGGAATGCGCGACGAGAAACCTTTATAATAACGGGATTCCTCTTCGTACCTCGTTCGGAATGATAGACTATGCCTAATAATATTAAACTATGGATCTTAAGTCCATAGTGGTTTGTTAAAACTTGCTACATAAGGTAAACCGTTGTACATTTAAAAATATGAAGCTACCCCTATTCCCTTTACAATCTATTTTCTTTCCGGGTGAAACCGTACCCTTGCATATTTTTGAACCCAGATATAAGGAGCTTATAAATGATTGCAGGGACGAGGCCATAACGTTTGGAATACCGGTCTATATCAACAATACGTTGGAGTATGGGATAGAGGTGCAATTGGTGGAGATCGTGACCACTTATGACAATGGGGAAATGGACGTAGTCTGTGTTGCCAGACAAGTATTCAAACTGCTGACTTTTGAAGAGCGGATGAATAATAAGGGTTATGCCGGGGGCCTGGTAGAATTTCTGGAATACGATTATAAAGCCGATGAAGCATATAAGAAAAAGGTAATTCATAAAATTCAGGAACTATACGGAATGATGGACGTTCCCTTTAAAGCGATAGCAATTGATAAATTTAACAGTTTTGCCTTGGCCCATAAAATTGGGCTTTCTTTTGAGCAGGAATATCAGCTATTGCAGATGCCAAGGGAAATGGAACGCTTGTCTTATATAAATATGCACTTAATGGCCACCATATCTGTTTTGAGCGAGGTAGAGCGGACTAAAAAGACCATTGAACTGAATGGGGACTTCAAAAATTTCGACCCGCTTGATTTTAAAGATATCGAGGTGTAATTTCTATAAATGCGAAACTTGGGACCGGAACTTTGTCCTGTATGAATACCAAATGAATGTTCCGGCTTCTTTATCCCATTTTATTCCTTTATAATTACAGCTACTTTGTTATTTTTGCACAACAAATAAAAATTACCTTAGAGTATGAACCTTCACGAATATCAAGGAAAAGAGATATTAGCTAGTTTCGGCGTAAGAATTCAAAGAGGAATTGTAGCGCATAATGCCAAAGAGGCCGTTGAGGCGGCAAAACAATTGACGGCCGAAACGGGTACGGGATGGCATGTTGTCAAAGCACAGGTTCATGCAGGTGGAAGAGGAAAAGGAGGTGGGGTAAAATTGGCCAAAAACCTTAAAGAGGTAGAGGAATTGGCCGGACAGATCATAGGGATGAACCTTATAACGCCCCAAACCTCTGCCGAAGGGAAAAAAGTACACCAAGTCTTGATCGCAGAAGATGTTTATTACCCCGGAGACAGTGAAACGAGTGAATTCTACATGTCCGTGTTATTGAACAGGGGTACCGGAAAGAATATGATCATGTATTCTACCGAAGGAGGTATGGATATAGAGGAGGTGGCCGAAAAGACACCACATCTTATTTTTACGGAAGAAATAGATCCGGCGACCGGATTATTGCCTTTTCAGGCCAGAAAGGTTGCTTTTGATTTGGGACTTTCCGGAACGGCCTTTAAGGAAATGACAAAATTTGTTTCGGCATTGTACAAGGCTTACGTGGAAAGTGATTCCAGCATGTTCGAGATCAATCCTGTTT
Organism: Maribacter spongiae; assembly: GCF_047345125.1. Classification (NCBI taxonomy): domain Bacteria; kingdom Pseudomonadati; phylum Bacteroidota; class Flavobacteriia; order Flavobacteriales; family Flavobacteriaceae; genus Maribacter; species Maribacter spongiae. The sequence goes on from NZ_JBLFEQ010000005.1 coordinate 173,962, forward strand.
TAAAAACTTCCGATGATAAGATTATGGCCGTGGATGCAAAGGTGTCCATTGACGATAACGCATTGTACAGAAGGAAACAATATGCCGAAATGCGTGATCTTAGAGAAGAAAATGCCATTGAAGTAGAGGCTAGGGCCGTAGGCCTTAATTATGTAGACCTGGATGGAAATGTGGGTTGTATGGTGAACGGGGCCGGATTGGCCATGGCCACTATGGATCTTATAAAAATGGCGGGTGGTGAGCCGGCCAACTTTTTGGATGTTGGTGGTACCGCCGATGCAAAGCGAGTGGAGGAAGCCTTTAGGATCATATTAAAGGATCCTAACGTAAAGGCTATTCTCATAAATATCTTTGGTGGTATTGTGCGTTGTGACAGGGTGGCCCAGGGTGTCGTAGATGCCTATAAGAATATGGGAGATGCCATTAAAGTACCTATCATTGTTCGTTTACAAGGTACGAATGCGGAGCTTGCCAAAGAAATTATAGATAACTCCGGTTTAGCGGTCCATTCGGCGGTACAGTTTCAGGAAGCTGCGGATAAAGTAAAGGAAGTGCTCGCTTAACGCGCAAGAACAATATATTAAGATAAGTTCATAGAATAGACCCGCAGGATTTTCCTGCGGGTCTATTCGTTTAAAGATATCATGTAAATCTTAGACTTTTAATGCACCGGTTTAAACCAGTGCATTATAAAGGAGAAAACAAAAATTAACCGTAGCTCCGTATCTAAAATAGTAGGGTATCGATTAAAGAAAAGTTAAAATATATATTTCCTGTAACATTCCAACCCCTGGGGGTGTCTTTTAAGTAATTCATCATCAATCAATTATTAATCAGGCCTTGAACCGAGTTTCAGGGTAAAAAACAACAAGTTATGAGAAAATTAAGTTTAATATGTTTGGCAGCATTTCTTTTAGCAATGGGCAGTATTTTTGCAAATGATACCGAAGGGGTAAAACCAGATGGAGACCTTTCCGTTCAAATCTCTAAAATGTTATCCGAGAACTCTTTTTCCGGTCAGGAGATAGGTTTGACCGCACAGGTAAGGTTTACGTTGAACAACAAAGGGGAGATTGTAGTGCTTTCCGTTGATACCAAATTTGCTAAACTAGAACGTTTTATAAAAAGTAGATTGAATTATCAAAAAGTGGAAATTTCCGAAATAGAAGAAGGTAGACTATATGTTTTCCCAATGCGCATATCCGCCTAATGCAGAAAGCAATATGTGAAAATCCTGAATCCATATAGGTTTTAGGATTTTTTTTTGTTTTTATATTTTACGGGAGAAACCGCATTATCATGGTTCTGCCGTTTCCGATTTTTATAATCGTCAGGTCTTTGCGAAGACTTTTTAGCGTTTTGCATACCTAAAAGTACTTCACCGGGACTTTTTGGATCATCTTTTGTTCCCCTTAAATGAATAATAAGTCCATTCAGGAAATTACGCAAGACCTGGTCTCCGCATTCCATATAATTGGGATGGTCCTCATTCCTGAAAAAGGCACCCAATTCACTTTTGGACATATTAAAATCGGCCAATTTGAGGATATCCACAATTTCATTGTCCCTAAGTTTTAGGGCAACCCTCAATTTTTTTAAAATATCGTTGTTGGTCATGCAATCAATTTTAGCGCAAGTTATCATTAATTAGTGAATAGTATCCGTTCGATCAGTATACTATAATCCTTTTTTTTTAGTTATTTTACTAGTTCTTCATCAGGAAAACAAAATGAATAGCGAAAAAGAAAAATTGAGTATTCTGTCCGAAATGATTGCTTTCGCTACGATAGATAACACCGTTAAGCAATCTGAGTACGATTTTCTTTTTAATGTTGCCCAGCAGTTGGATGTAAGCAAAAAAGTGTTCGATTCACTTTTTAAGAACGAAGCGGAACATATTATCCCCAAATCCCAGGCTGAGCGCATCGTACAATTCCATAGATTGGTTCTTTTAATGAATGTGGACAATAGGCAAGATCTTATTGAAATAAAGCGGTTGCATGATATGGGATTGGGAATGGGACTTCCGCCCTCTGCCATAGAACAAGTACTTTCCATCATGCATAAATACCCCAATAAAGTTGTTCCGCCAGAAGTACTTATTGCCATTTTTAAGGCACACTACAATTGATTGGGTATTTCACTGGTGCAAATCCAGAATATTCATTGAACTTGCTCGATACGGGATTTTTGAAACCCAATAGTTGTTGGGTTATCGTTTAACGGATTATGAATATGCTCCAACTCAATTAACGAATAATAATAGAGTTATCGGCAATTTCATTGCTTTTTAACCCCTACAGCTTTAAAGACGATGATAGTTCATTAATAATATACAATAAGTGACATTATGTCGCTTACTTATGTTGATTAAATGACAAAAAGACACTTGTATGGCTATGGTATAGCATTTGTTTTATTCAAGGCGTAACAAAAGTTTAATCTTATAAAACATAGAATCATGAGTTTAATAAAAAGAAATGATATGCTTTTTCCATCGTTAATGAATGAAATTTTCAAGCCCGACTGGTTTGGTGGAATGGAAAATTTTAAAACATTCCCTGCAGTAAATATTAAGGAGAATGAAAAAGATTTTGAATTGGCACTTTCCGTGCCCGGAAGATCCAAGGAGGACTTTAATATCGAAATAGATGACAATATCCTTGCTGTTTCCGCTGAAGTTGGCTCTAGGAAAGAAGATGTGAAAGAAAGTTATACCAGAAAGGAGTTTGGGTATGCCTCTTTTAAAAGATCTTTTGCACTTCCAGAAAGCGTGGATGTTGAGAAAATAGATGCCAGCTATGAAAACGGTATTCTAAAATTTCATCTGCCAAAGCGGGAAGAGGCATTGCCTAAGCCTAAAAGGGTGCTTGAGTTGTCTTAGGGATAAAATAATGTCGTGGATTTGCAACAAAAAGCAGCTTAATGTAGATCGATCAGAACTTGATTTGGTACAAAACCTGCCCTAAAGATCGCGGGATGCTCAATAGTTCTTAAAATAAGAAAAGCCGGAAAATTATTTTCCGGCTTTCCACAATTAAAAAAAACAGAAACAATCTTGATTTATTGTGGTTGAATATCAATTCGCACCAAATTATATCCTCCTCGAGGGTCTTGGAGATATACAACACCGGGGCCATTATTATAAACACCTTTGCCAAATTGAACATCTTCCAGCTCGCTAACTCTTCTAATTGTTGTATTTGCATCAGCCGCACCTTCGTTAGGGCCTGACTGCCTAGGTGCCTGGTTGATTCCAAACCCGACCGGTTCATCCACCTCTGTACCTGCATCAAACAAATACGATTCATCACTTTCCGAAGTACCTGAAAAGGGGGTTCCATTTTCATCAAACAAGGCCACACCATTATTGTTATAACTTATGAACCAATCATTGGTCTGAACCAGCATCGTACTAATACCCAATTTATAATCTTGACCCTGCGGCACATCCAAAGTGAAAGACAAGTATTCACCTGGCCCAATATTTGCAGTTTCATTACTTGCCGCAACCGGCAAACCTAGATTGTTGAAATAGTCGACTGCAATTGTATTATTACCGTCTTCTGACAATTCTTCCAATCCGCTTCCGTCCTTTGCTTCTCCGCCTTGAGCAAAGAAAGGATCGCTATCTGTGTTAAAGGCATATACAATTCCTGGAGAAAAAACACTCAAAGATGAGGCCAATCGAAGCGGTGAACCATTACTTCCAGTTTCATTGAACCAATTGTATAATTCTCCTGGCATACCATCTTCGGCAATTCTTTCCAAACCAACTCCTCTATCTTCTTCTCCCAGTGCGAACAATGGTTCAGGGAGTGCATGCAACACAGCAATTCCAGGGGTAACCACAAATCCATTGGTAGAGCTTGCCGGTTGTCCTGGGTCAGGAGTGTTTATTGCCGTAATCGTTAATGTAAAGGTGCCGGCGGAGTTTCCATCTCCGTTTGCATAATCCAATACAGCGGTCATGTAGATTTCTCCCGTATCTCTTCCTTCAACCAATCTAACAAGTGTATTCGCATCAGCAGGTCCTACATCTGCACCAGCAGGTGGAAAAGAAGCTGAGTCATTGTCTGCCTCAGTACCTAGATCATACAAAGAAAGCTGATCAGCAATATCCACACCGTTTAAAGCCTGCCCATTTGGAAATAAATCAATTCCATTTAAATCAGTTGGAGCCAAAAACCAGTCGTTGCTATTGGCCATCATGGTTACCGGTGTGAACTTGGTACCTGGAACCGCTTTAAATGATATTTGATATTGGGCTCCATTAGTTGTCAACGGTCCAGGGTCAGAAGCTCCGACTGGAGTTGTAAACGTATGGACGTTCAAATAATTTATTACGTTACTAATGGTTACATTGAAGGTGGTTTTCGCTACTTCTGTTTCATTGGCCAATCCTAAAGATGGATTTACTTCTTGTGACCAATCGGCAGCAGCATCACCTTCTCCATCATATTCGATACTGTAACTGTCCAAACTAACGGTTGGAACAAACTCTCCTGCTGTCCAAATACCAGCTTCTACTGCAATATTTTCACGTGCACTTCCAGCAGCTCCCCATTGCACAAAATCCATTATTGCATCTGCGCTTGTAAAAGAATTATTTGAATATAACCCCAATCCACCTTCGGTGTCGGGCAAAGCATAAGGTACCACAACAAACTCTCCGGCGGCTAGTTCTATGCTACCACTTTCAGGAGTAACATTCTCCAGTTGCACATAGGTGCCTGGGCCAAGACATAACCAGTATGAACTTAAGTCGACCGTTACATTTCCATTGTTGTATAGTTCGATCAAGTCTCTGCTGCCATATTGTACTTCATTGATTACGATGGACCTAATTTCCTCAGGAATGGTCAATACATTATCTTCTCCTATTGTTGCTGTTGTGGTTTCCGCCCAATTTGCAGCTCCGGTTCCATCTCCATCAAAAATTATGGTGTTATCCGTACTACCAAGTACTGGAACAAATTCACCCGCTGTCCAAATTTCTGCCTCAACGGCAACATTTTCCCTAGCAGTAGATCCCGCACCCCATTGCACAAAATCAACTAAAGTAGAGGCATCTGTGAAATCAGTATTGCTATTATATAGTCCTATTCCACCTTCAGAATTTGGCATCTCATAGGCGACTGATAAAAATCCTCCGGCCGCAAGTTGTAAATTGCCATCAACCGTTAAATCACTTATTCTTCTATAAGTTCCTGGGCCAAGGCAAAGAAAATAATCGCTCAAATCTACGGTCCCATCACCATTGTTTACAATTTCCACCCAATTGCCAAGGTATTGAACTTCGTTCAATCTTATATTGACCTCGGCGGTCGGTTCGGGTTCTGTTGGCACTTCACCGATTATGTCATTGTCATCATCGCTACATGATGCTAAAATAGCTGCGAACAGCAGTACTTTGAATAGATTTCTTCTCATAATTCTTTTTTTAGATTAACTATGGTCCAAAACTACTTTCGACTACGACTGAAAAACGGTGATCAAAATCACCGTTTTCTGTTAAATTTATATTAAAAGTCGTTATACTTTCGTGATATTCTAGCAGTCCAATAGCTCGATATATCTTTTATGCTGAGCTAAAACCCCAGTCTTTTCAAGCTTTTTCGTAATTCTGGAGATTACTTCACGGGAGGTTCCCAAATCCTGTGCTATCTTTTTATGTGAAAGATGAATCATGTTGCTGTTATCGCGTTTCACCTTGTTTTCCAGATATTTAACTAGACGATCTTCTATGTTGAAGCAAACAATCTCTTTAGTAGTCTGTAATAAATCCTCAAAGTTTCGTTGAAAATCATTTATCAGGATTCTGGCAAAGGTTGGATATTTTACGAACCATTCTTTTACTTTGATTACCGGAAGGGTCATTACCACGGTATCTTCCTCCGTAATGGCGGAAAATTGTACCGGTTTGGGGTCAAATAAATGGTTGAAGCTCAAAATACAGGATTCTCCGGAATTGATATAGTACAACAGAAACTGTACATCTTCCTCTTCGGCATACATTTTAATCTGACCTTTTAATACTACCGGTAAAAAGTCCAAATACGCACCCTGTTTTACAACATATGAACTGCTTGGAAACTCATGGTAACTACACGATTCTATGATTTCTTGATAAAGTCTTTCCTCTAGTATGGGAAAGCACTGCTTGATGTATGATTGGTTGGTTGGAATCACAGCTGGTTATTATTAAATGTTAAGGATTATTAATCCTTAAGTCTTAAAAAATACGCTAACCTTTCTTAAAGGGTAAATCAAAATATGTTAAATAGGTTGCGGCATGCCGGATAGTAATTGTTTGATGGGTTGATTAAAAAAAAATGTCTTGAGTTTTCAAGGTGCTTTTTTTTGAAAATATTTTGAATAGGAGTAGGAGGGGTGTTCCGGTTTTTGACACTTGATTTTTTTGCTTGTAAAAGCATGAAATCGTCATTAAAACAATGTTGGCAGTTGGTTGATTTTATTTATGGTTTTTGATTTTATTGGTAGTTGTGAACTGTAAAGGATCTTACTGGTTTTTGTCTCAAGGACTAGCTTTTATTTTTGACAGGAACAGTGGTTGGGGAGATGGTTTTTTATGTGGAAGCCAATAATCTTAAAAAGACCGGAAAATGGTTATTTTAATGTAATCTTATCGTAAAGAATACAATTTAGACAAAACTAAAAATTATTTTAATTGTATATTAATCAGTTTATTATTGCATTTTATTTAAAGTAAAAGAATATATTTATTGATTTGCCTGTTCTTGCTTCTGAAATTAACGAAAGCACTAGCTTATTCCTGTTTTTGAAGTACTTTTATTTCATCCCTAAGTTTTGCAGCCTGCATAAAATCCAATTCTTTTGCCGCCTTTTCCATGGCTTTTCTTTTTTCCCTGATCAGCTTCCCGATTTGATCTTTTGTCATGTATTCCAATTCGGGTTCCGCCGCTCTTAATTCTTCCTTTTCAAAATGATATGTGGAGACCGAATTTTTTGCCAGGACATTGTCCAGATTTTTGTTCAACGCTTTTGGGACAATGTTATTTTTGGAGTTGTAATCTATCTGTTTTTCCCTGCGGTAATTTGTTTCGTCAATGGTTTTTTGCATACTATCGGTCATCTTATCGGCGTACATGATCGCCATTCCGTTCAGGTGCCTGGCCGCTCTTCCCACCGTTTGGGTCAATGATCGGGTACTCCGTAAAAAACCTTCTTTATCGGCATCTAAAATAGCCACCAGGGATACTTCGGGAAGGTCTAACCCTTCTCGTAATAGATTGACCCCTATGAGAACATCAAAAATACCTTTTCTAAGGTCTTGCATGATTTCCACACGTTCCAAGGTATCCACATCACTGTGTATGTACCTGCAGCGCACATTAATTCTGTCCAGGTATTTTGCCAACTCTTCGGCCATACGTTTGGTAAGGGTGGTGACCAAGGTCCGTTCATCCTTTTCTACCCGTTGCTGGATTTCCTCTATCAAATCATCGATTTGGTTAAGGCTGGGGCGTACTTCGATAATGGGATCCAAAAGCCCCGTAGGTCTAATGACCTGTTCTACATATACCCCCTGACTTAATTGTAGCTCATAATCCGCCGGGGTGGCACTTACATGGACGACCTGATTTTGTAATACTTCAAATTCCTCGAACTTGAGTGGCCTATTGTCCATTGCGGCCGGAAGCCTGAAACCGTATTCCACTAGATTTTCTTTTCGTGATCGGTCGCCACCGTACATGGCGTGTACCTGGGGTATGGTCACATGGCTTTCATCGATTACCATTAAATAGTCGTCCGGAAAGTAATCTAACAGGCAGAAAGGTCTTGTTCCCGGTTCCCTTCCGTCCAGATATCTGGAATAATTCTCTATCCCGGAACAATATCCTAATTCCCGTATCATTTCCAAATCAAAGTTGGTGCGTTCCTCCAACCTTTTGGATTCAAGGGGTTTTCCTATTTCCTTAAAATAGGTCACTTGCCTCACCAAATCATCCTGAATATTATGAATGGCATTTTGGAGTACGTCCTGAGAGGTCACGAACATATTCGCCGGATATATGTTCAGGTTTTCGTATACCTCGATGATGCTATTATTGAACGGATCAAAGGCTTCTATTTCCTCTATTTCGTCCCCAAAAAAATGTATTCTAAAAGCATGGTCGGCATAACTTGGAAAAACATCTATAACATCGCCTTTTACCCGGAAATTTCCATTTCTAAAATCGGCCGCTGTTCTTGAATATAGCCCCTGTACCAATTGATGTAAAAATTGGGTACGGGCAATTACCTGGTCTTTTCGGATGGAAATTACATTTTTTTGAAATTCAACGGGATTACCTATACCATATAGGCACGATACGGACGCTACGACCAAAACGTCCCTTCTTCCCGATAATAATGAGGAAGTGGCGCTAAGCCTTAGTTTTTCGATATCCTCGTTTATGGAAAGGTCTTTTTCAATATACACGCCACTGGTCGGGATATAGGCCTCGGGCTGATAATAATCATAATAAGAAACGAAATACTCAACGGCATTGTCCGGAAAGAATTGCTTGAATTCCGAATACAATTGGGCCGCCAAAGTCTTGTTATGGGCCAGGACAAGGGTCGGTTTTTGCACTTCTTCGATTACATTGGCCATCGTAAAGGTTTTACCGGAACCGGTTACTCCCAAAAGTGTCTGATACTTTTCCTTATTATCAAGCCCTTCCTTAAGTTCCTTAATGGCATTGGGTTGATCCCCTGTCGGTTTAAACTCCGAAACTACTTTGAATTTCATCCTCTAAAAGTACGAAACACGCTAAGGTGCTACAAATCCGGAACGCTGTATACTAACTGTTGTTGAAAACTATTCAATTCACCATAAAACGGTTACAGATCTCTTTTTTTAAGGAGTGTATAGGACGAATAAACAAAAATAGCGGTCCACCCCAATACGATCAAGATTTCATAGGTATGTACCTGGTAATTTAAACTGATTTTTTCACCGACCTGATTTGCAACGGCTTGCACGGATTGCAATCTGGTAATGGGTTGTTTTATAAGGTTGTACATGCTCTGAAGTGGAAACAAAGCCATAATTTTCTCTGAGATTTCATTTGGGAATACTCGATGAGTAAATAATAAAGCGAAAAAACCTTCTATAATTTGCCATAATATTAAAAACCCTAGTGCAAAGGCCGAGCGCTTCACCAAAATCCCCAAAAACAGACAAAAAGAAAAGAACCCCATCAATTTAACAAAGAAGGCCAATAAAAATTCCAAGTCCGAAAAAATAATGGAGAGTTCATTATAATCGGAATAAATAAGGCCTAAGATCAATGAAACCAGAAAAACGAATACCGTTGAAATTAATGTAAATGAGATGACGGTAAGGAATTTTGATAAAATGAATTCTTTTTTTGATAATCCATCGATCAGATTTTGCTTAATGGTCTTATTGCTATATTCATTGGCCATCATGGAGACTATCACAATAGCAAGAAAAAGTTTTAAAAAACCAGCTATATAAGTATTAAAATGCCAGATGTAAGGGAAGTTAAATATTCCTATGTCCGCTAATTTAACATCATAACCGAAAGGAAATTTAATAATTGATATAAGTGCGATAAGTGTCAACAATATAAAATAGGAGATGATCAGTACCTTACTTGCCCTGTTGTTCCATAATTTTATAAACTCTATCTGTAGCAAACGTATCATTTGAATGTCTTTTTGGCGTTAGTTGGATTCATTTTTGGTAAGCGTTAAGAATTGCTCTTCCAGACTCTCTTTGCGCTTGACCAAATGGGAAAGAACGATCCCTTTGTCAAAGGCCCATCGGTTAAACGTTCCTGCATCCATTTTTTCCGTAAGGAAAGCGGTGACCAAACCGTTTTCCTCTCTAATTTCACCAAAACTGGTATTCTCCTTCAGCAAGGTGGTTAATTTTTCCCTGTCAGCCGTTTTAAGCTCAAAAAAGCCATGACTGGCCAGCATATCGTCAACACGTCCCGAATATAGTTTTTCCCCCTTTCGTAAAATAACGACATGGCTGCACACTTTTTCTACCTCGTCCAAAAGATGTGATGCCAATAGGATGGTAGTTCCCTGGGCCGCTATTTTCTTTATGATTTCCCGTATCTGGTGGATTCCCTGTGGATCCAGACCATTGGTAGGCTCGTCCAAAATCAGGATTTCGGGATCGTTCAACAGGGCGGAGGCAATGGCCAAACGTTGTTTCATACCTAAGGAATAGGTCTTGAACTTACTGTCCTTGCGTTCTAGAAGCCCTACTAATTTTAATTTCTCTTCGATCTTCCCCGTACTTACCTCTTTGATTTTACAGACCAATTTTAGGTTTTGAACAGCGGACATATACGGATAGAAATTGGGCCTTTCTATAATGGCCCCTACTTTTTTTAATGCTTCATGGGTAGAGATATTTCCATCGAACCAGGAAAATTCGCCGTTGGTCCTGTTCACCACATTCAATACAATGCCCAAAGTGGTGGACTTTCCACTGCCGTTAGGGCCTAATATGCCATAAACATGGCCTTTTTCTATAGAAAAGGATAGATTTTTTACTGCGGTCAAATAACCAAATTTTTTGGTCAGGTTGGTTACGGTCAGTATTTTCTCCAAAGTGAGGTGTTTTTGATTGATATATTAAGTTGACGAAGAAAGCCTAACTTTGTTACATTTCAAGGTTATTTTTAAACTATTCAAATGTCAGAAGAACGTTTAATGTCCAAAAAGAAACCTGCCTATCCGGTAAGTGAAAAATTGGACGACTATTTAAATCACTACAGTAGGAAAATAGAAATCCCTATTTTTTATGAGGATTTACTGCGATTTTCCGGTTCTGTGGTGGTCTATGATAAGAACGATGAGGACACCTTATGGATACGGGTATATTATTCGGAGTTTGAACGGGAAGAGATCGATGACAGCTTAAAAAAAGTATATTCCATTTTACATTCGGACGGTAGCAATAATATAAACCAATACCTGAATGTTGATGCAGTGGATTTCTGTACGTTCGGTAATTCCAAACCGTTCCGGATAAAGATCAGGAATATCCTCAATGATAACTTCACCTATTTCTATATTAAAAGGACGGATGCGTCCCGTATTTATGGATTGGAGCTGGAACACATGCTCTCACCGTACAATCTTAACTTTTTGGTTTATAAAGATACTTTGATCGAGGAACACATTGCAGGTATTCCGGGCGATGAATTTATAAAAACAATGTTGCCGCAATGTACCGAAGCGGAAAAGGCACAATTGGCCAAGGAGTTTGTAAAATTCAATGAACGCTGTATGATACGGCTTTTGGGGGATATGCGTTCGTACAATTATGTTATTGTGCCCACGCATGATTTTGATCATGTGGTATATAAGATTAGGGCGATAGACTTTGACCAACAGTGTTTTGAGGGTAAACTAAAAGTGTACAGGCCTCAATTTTTTAAGGAGAACTTTCAAATGGTGGAACTGGTCCGCAAAAAACTGTTAAGGGATTCCGTGGATCAGTATAAACTGGAGGAACGTTCCATTGTGGCCAAAAGAATCCTGAGTTCCGGAAATCGCATAAAAAAGTTACGGGCCATCTGTAAAACGGATATTATTTCTACCGATGAAAATATAAAAATGTTACGGGAACAAATCTATGAACTTACCATGGATGCCAATTTTAGAAAGTGCGAGACCATGGGGGCTATTATGGATAATGCGTTGAATTTTGTAAGACGTAATTATGAGGACGTAAGTATGAAACAGATTATTGAGCAGAATATTAAAATATAGTTTTCAGTAGGCGGTGGACAATGAACAGTAAGCAGTGAGAACAATGAACAGTAGGCAATAAGCAGTATTGAGTAATTAGTAGTTCGTTGTAAACCCCAGTATGCTGAAACTGCCCAGGTTGGCCAAAGACTATGTTTTCTGTTCTTTGTTGAAATACACCAGATAGTAGTACATCTGTCGTTCTTCGTCCCAACCTTTTTCTACAAACTTTTCGGCCGATTCCGGATTTATAAAATCCATTTTTATCTGGATATTGGTGTCCAGGTTAATTACGTTCTTTATCTTTTTGCGGGCATCCGATACCGCTTTGTTGGCAATGTCAAAATTGGAAACATCCTCAATACTGTACTTGGGCCCTTTCTCTACTTTATAATGTTTAAATTCCGGGATAAGTTCAGGATTTTCAATGACCTCATTAAGAAAATTGGATTCCTCAAAAGCATCGTTTTTTGCAAAATGGTTCACGGCCCTGTTCATAAAAAGCACTTCCTGTTGTTTGTCCTCGGCTGGCAGTACTACGTCTTTTGCAAAATTCTGACAGAACTTCAAATAATTTTTGGTGTAAAAATTTTCATCTGCCAGGGCGTCTACTCCCAAAAAATTTTCCAACCAATATTTGGTATCGTATTTATTGCTGTCCACGGAAAGTACTTTAAACCCCTCTTCCTTGTTTATATTGAAAATGAGGCAACCCTTATCCAGTTTATTAATATTGATACCCTGTTGCACCAATAGGTCCAGATTACTTCCTTTTTCCTCAAACTGAAGGAAATCGTGTTTCAGCTCGCTCTTAAAAATACCTATGGCATCCACTTTATGGTTATCCAATAAGATATTGCTCAAATAGGCAATATACACCTCTCCACTTTTGATGTGCGGATGATTGGATTGGTCAAAAAGATGTGTGGCTATTTTTTTTGAATTGTGATGTGTGGTAGACGGATCGAGGAATATTTCCGAGCTAATTTTGTGCAACTCGTTGAATTCCACATCTACCTCGTTTGCCAGTTTAAAGTAATTTTCCTCCTTTTCCCGGAACGGTTTAAAGAAATACTCTTTTAATAATCCCGTGGTCTCATCGTTTAAAGCGAAGGGTTCTGAAGATAGGAATATACCCTCGTTTCTATTTTTGTTCCCAACACGATGGATGGATATACTTTCTATTTGAGTACCGTACAGGTTTAGCATGATTGGTTAAGGATTACGGGGTTAGGAATTGTGGGGTTTGAAATTTGATTCAATTCCAATTTTCATCAAAATCAAGGTCTTCATAGCTATCAAATGTATCATCAAAATCTACATCGCTGCTTTCCGATCGAAATGTTTTTTCCGGTGGTGTTTCCGGCAGTTCTCCAAAGCTGAACAGTACATTTGGATAGGCCCTGCCATTTTCTTTTGGTACGATATCCGCCAATTCGACGAAAAACGTCCACATATTCAAAAAATCATAAACGTAAATGAGCTTGGGTGTTTGTTCTGTGAGGATATCCTCTAAAAAAGTTTCGTTCATCAATCTTACATCGGAACCGTTTTCGCTCATATCGAATAACGCAATCTCATCTTTTTGGTTCCATTCATCATCACAAGTGTAAAAAGAGGCCATTTCATTGCCTAAAAAGCCAAATGCCTGTGTAATGGTATTGTGAAAATCTTCCAGGGTACTCGCATCCTCTATTTCGATATCCCGAAAGATATCTTCCTTCGCATCAAGGATGACCCTTATTTTATAAATCATTCGATCAGAAATTGTATGAGGGCAAAGTTACGATAAATAGTGTTTTATTTTGAAAATCTATGCAAAGTAAAGGTCATGGCCGCCAACAGGAAAAAGGCCCCTATTTGGTGTGCTACCCCAAGCACCAGGGGTACGGCATAAATTAAAGTAAATACACCCAGTAAAAATTGGACACCAACCAGGATCAATAACAGTTTTATACCTTTTTTCTGTAAAGGGGCAAGGACTAGGCTTTTGGTCTTGTACCCTAAATATAACACGGATCCTACTACAATATAGGCTAGGTAACGGTGTATGAACTGTACGCCACTTTTACCTTCTATAAAATTCTTAAGCAATGGTCGTTGTTCAATATATACGGTTTCATGGATTAATTTTCCCTCACTCATAAAAGGCCAGTGATTATGAATAAATCCTGCATCCAAACCTGCAACAAATGCGCCCCAGATAATTTGTATTATCAAAATCAACAAACTTGCCCGCAGTATATTTCTAATGGTCTTATTGATTTCCTTTTTTGAGGGATAGATTAGATCCAGAGCCACCCATAAGCTGTAGGCAAAGGTTAAAAACGCCGTGATGAGATGGGCGGCCAATCTGTAATGTGAAACATCCGGGCGGTCTATTAGGCCACTTTTTACCATATACCAGCCTAAAAAACCCTGGAATGCACCTAAAAACAACAGTAGTGTACACTTTTTTACCGTGGATACATCCAATTTTTTTGTCAGCAAAAAGAAAAGAAACGGTATAATGAAAACGATGCCGATAAACCTTCCGATGAACCGGTGCAACCATTCCCAAAAGTAGATGCTCTTAAAATCTTCAAGTGTAAAATGATAATTCAATTTTTGGTATTCCGGGTATTGTTTATAAAGGTCAAAAGCTTCCTGCCATTCTTGTGTGTTCATAGGAGGCAGTGTACCGCTAATTAGTTTGTAATTGGATATGGAAAGCCCGGAATGTGTTAATCTTGTTATACCACCCACGAGAACCATGATAAAAATGAGCAGGCAACCCGTTAATAGCCAATAAACTACATATTTGTTATGTTTCATTTTTAATTGGCCTTTAGGTTTAATTTTTTGCCCATCTCCAACATAAATTCATATGCGGCTTCATGTTCGTTGGGAATCTTTCCTTCCAGAATAGCTTCTTTTATGGCCTCTTTGATAATGCCAATTTCTTTAGAAGGTTTTAGGTCGAACCTTTTCATGATCTCCTCTCCGCTTATGGGAGGCTGAAAGTTTCTAATGCGGTCCCGTTCCTCTACTTCCTTTATTTTTTTTCGTACAATTTTAAAGTTGTTCTTGTAGCGGCGTTGCTTCCTTGGGTTTTTGGTGGTGATATCCGCTTCGCAAAGGGTCATTAAATCTTCTACATCGTTCCCTGCATCAAATACGAGCCTTCTAACGGCGGAATCCGTAACGTGTTCTTCTGAAAGGATGATAGGTCGGGAACTCATCATGACCAGTTTTTGAACATATTTCATCTTGTCATTGAGTGGCATGTTCAGGCGTTTGAACAGCCTATAGACCATTTTGGACCCCACGAATTCATGTCCGTGAAAGGTCCATCCAATTCTTTTGTGGAATCGTTTTGTAGGTGCCTTTCCAATATCATGGAACAGTGCGGCCCATCGCAACCAAAGATTATCGGTGGCCATGGCGATATTATCCACTACCTCCAGGGTATGCCAAAAATTGTCCTTGTGTTTTTGTCCTTCTATTTCCTCGATTCCCTGTAAAGCGGTAAGTTCGGGTAAAATTAATGGTAAAAGCCCTGTTTTATGGAGCAGGCCCAGACCAATGGACGGCTTGTCGGACTGCAAGATCTTATGCAATTCCGTTACAATACGTTCCTTGGAGATAATCTTGATACGTTCCTTGTTTTCGGTAATGGCCTTTAAGGAACCAGATGCTATTTGAAAACCGAGTTGTGTGGCAAAACGAATGGCCCGCATCATCCGTAAAGGATCATCGGAATACGTAATTCCGGGTTCTAAAGGGGTACGTATAATTTTTTCATCAAGATCGGCAAGTCCTTCAAATGGATCCAACAAGGTTCCAAAATCATTTTTATTTAAGGATAGGGCCAATGCATTTATGGTAAAATCCCTTCTTTTCTGGTCGTCTTCCAATGTGCCGTCCTCTACAATGGGTTTGCGGCTATCCCTGTGATAACTTTCTTTTCGGGCACCCACGAACTCAAGCTCTACCCCTTTATTTTTTATCATTGCCGTGCCAAAATTCTTGAAAACGGACACTTTGGGCTTTCCTTCAAGTTTGGAAGCCACCTTTTTGGCCAGTTCAATGCCACTGCCTACGGCAACAACGTCAATATCCATTGGAATTCCCCTGTTCAAAAGATAATCACGTACATAACCACCGATGACATAACACCTTAGGGAAAGTTCTTCGGCAGCATCGGAAATAATGGAAAAAATCGGGTCTGATAAAGCTTTTTTATGGGCCTCTTGCATGGTATTATTCTCGAATGATCCTTACAACACCATCATTTCCCAGTTTAATAATGGCCGAAGTGTTTTCATTCTTTTTGTCCTGATGCAAATTTACCACATAGTCCACACCTGTTAAAATAGCGGTATCTATTTCTTTAAAAGATTTTGGTGTAGGCCGCCCCGATATATTGGCGGAGGTAGAAACAATAGGTTTTTTGAATTTGTTGATGAGGTATGTACAAAATTTGTCCGAAGCTACCCGAATGGCCAACGTATTGTCCGGGGCCACCAAATTTTTGGCTACGTTACGTGGGGCATCATAGATTATGGTCGTTGGTTTGGTGGAAAGGTCCATGATGTCATAGGCCATATCGGGGACTTTTTCAATGTGCCTTTCCAACATGGCATCATTGGCGACTAGACAAATAAGTGCCTTGCTGTCCTTACGCTGTTTAAGTGCATATACATTTTTTACGGCCTCTTCGTTCGTAGCATCACAACCGATACCCCAAACGGTATCCGTGGGGTAGAGGATGAGCCCGCCTTTTTCCAAAATGTCAATGGCTTTGTTAATTTCATTCGTCATAATAGGGTCTTTATTGCTATTGAACAAGGTTTAAATCAAAGTATTTGGTTACGGCCAACCATTGCTCCCGGTTTTTATCGGCCCCTATATTTGTTTTTTTTAGGGATTCCTTTTGGGATCCTAAAATAGGTATGGGGGTCTTTGCTTTTTCCGTTGCTAAAATGGATCTTGTTTTTTTGAGCAGCCCCATCGCCTTAAACCATAGATCATCTGCTTTGGGGGTCAATTTTAGGAACAGGTCAACATCCGTTGTTTTTTCCGAAAGCACCTTTGCCGGGTAGAGAACCCCTTCGGCACCTATGGGAATGACGGCATCGGGATTAAACACCTTATCACTGGAATATTTCCACTGCTTATATGGAAGCAGATCCCCCTCATCATTATATGTAATATATCTTGTTTGGTTTGCAATAATGCGATCAGGATTCTTAAGATGTTCTTTGTACAACAATTGAAGCCAGTCCGACCGGTACATAAAATCATCATCACAGGTCACGACAGTGGTATCCGGATAATTTTGTATGGTATGAATAAGTTTCCTATGGGAACAGGTTAATTTGGAATATTTGATCTCGAACAAATCTCCTTCTAAAATTTTAAGTTGTTTAGGAATGTCGTTCTTTAAAGATTCGTTTAACCATAACAAAATCTTTTTTGGATGTATGGTTTGGTCAAGGATACTTCGGATTACGAGATGAAGGGTGTGCAGTCTAGAAGGAATGGAGGTCAAGGAGATGATTACCGGGACCTCATTTTCCGACCTGACCTTTATTTTATGGGCCGGTCTTGTTAAAAGTGCTATCGACTTAAAAATAGATACGGGTATTTCCTTTAACTTCATAAAAGTTTAAATGAGTTCAATAACAAAACCAAAGATATACAAGACTTTTATATTTTTGTGGCATAATGAACGGTGCAATGGAAATACCTAAGATAAGTGTTATTATAAGCACTTATAACGCAGAAGAATGGTTGGAAAAAGTCCTTTGGGGCTTTCATCATCAAATCTTCAAGAACTTTGAAGTGGTCATTGCAGATGATGGGTCCAGGGATACCACCAAAGAATTGATAACCGATCTATCCGAAAAGGTTTCATATCCCATTGTACATGTTTGGCAGGAAGATGAGGGTTTTCAAAAATCCAGAATATTGAATAAGGCGGTAACCGCATGCCGAGCGGAATATATTATCATGACCGATGGAGATTGTATTCCAAGGGAAGATTTTGTTCAGGTCCATTATATCAATAAGCAACAGGGTTATTTTATTTCCGGGGGGTATTATATGCTTCCTATGAATATCTCTAAGCTCATTACATTGGACGATATTGAAAAACAAAACTGTTTTAATATCAATTGGCTTAAGGATAAAGGTATTCCCCAGACCTTTAAAAACAACAAATTAACGGCCAATGGTCTTATTTCCAAATTGTTAAATTGGATAACGCCTACCAATGCAAGTTGGAACGGTCATAATTCTTCCGGATGGAAAAAGGATATACTTAATGTAAACGGGTTTGATGAACGTATGCAATATGGAGGACAAGACCGGGAATTGGGGGAAAGACTATTTAATTTTGGAATTAAATCAAAACAGTTGCGATATAGTGCCGTTTGCGTGCATTTAGATCATAAGAGGGGATACAAAACTCCCGAGTCCATTGCAAAGAATTTGGGGATACGAAAGAAGACCAAAAACGAAAAACGGGCCTGGACCCATTATGGCATTACCAAATAATAGGCCAGTTCGTTCTTTTGCTCCAACCGTTTAAGCTCCCTGAACCTTTCCAGTACACCAAGTGCGTTCAGGTAACATACGATAAAGCCCTTTTTCCCGTCCAGTATTCCAAGCCTTAGGATGTAATGGTTGAAAAACTTCCAGGACGGTTTTATAACCATCATTATATAGTTAAACGATTTTTCGGTATAAAATGCTTCAATGGCTTTAAGTCTCCCATATTGTAGCATTTTTCCCTTATAATCCTTGTAGTCCTTATAGCAGTAATGTATGAGCTTTTCTTTGAATATACCCGATTTTCCATCAATATCCAAGGTCTCGTGCACTATTTTACAATCGGAAAATTTGGCTTTACTCTTTCTAAAAAGCCTGTAATTTTTATCGGTCTGCCAACCGCTGAATCGTAATTTGGACTGCTGGAACATAAATTGACGATAAAACCAATAGGCAACGATGTCGTTTTCCTTACGTACGGTCTCCAAGATTTCATTCCTTAAGGAAGGTCCGACTATTTCATCCGCATCCAGGAACAACACCCAATCATGTGCGGCTTGTTTTAAGGCAAAGGATTTCTGTGCCGTAAAGTTCTCAAAAGGGTTTTGAATGACCTTTACTTTAGGATGGTTTAGCAAATATTCATAAGTGCCATCTGTGCTATACGAATCCACTACCAATATTTCATCCGCAAAATCAACAGATTCAATACATCTTTCAATATAGCCTATTTCATTATAGGTAATTATTAAAGCGCTTATTTTTTGCGTCTTTGCAATCATAAAGTATAAAATAAGTAGGTTATCTCTTTAGCCTAACAAAGTTATAACTAAAAAAAAAGTAAAAAAGTATATTTCACTTAATTTTCCTACAAATTTTAAACTGAAACATCATACTCGCGCAATGCATCGTTTAAAGAGGTCTTTTTATTGGTGCTTTCTTTTCGGGTTCCAATAATCAAGGCACAGGGCACTTGAAACTCTCCAGCAGGAAATTTCTTAGTATAACTCCCTGGTATAACAACTGAACGGGCCGGAACCCTACCTTTTAACTCGACCGGATTTTCCTTGGTAACATCAATGATTTTTGTAGAGGCCGTAAGAACGACATTGGCGCCCAAGACCGCTTCAGTCTCTACCCTTACACCTTCTACTACGATACAACGTGATCCTATAAATGCATTATCCTCAATAATTACCGGGGCCGCTTGCAGTGGTTCCAAGACTCCCCCTATACCGACACCTCCACTTAAATGCACATTTTTTCCAATTTGTGCACAGCTTCCAACTGTTGCCCATGTATCTACCATGGTTCCTTCGTCCACATATGCACCTATATTTACATAACTGGGCATTAAAATAGTACCTGGGGAAATGTAAGCACCATGCCGGGCTACCGCATTAGGAACTACTCGGATACCTTTTTCCTGATACCCCCTTTTTAAAGGCATTTTGTCATGGTATTCAAAAATGCCCGCTTCCAGGGTTTCCATTTTTTGAATAGGAAAATAAAGGACCACGCCCTTTTTTACCCATTCGTTTATTTGCCATCCAGTTGCAGTAGGCTCCGCACACCTTAATTTACCGGTATCGATTAAGTTAATTACTTCTCGTATGGCCTCTTGGGTGCGGTTTTCCTTTAAAAGTTCCCTATTCTCCCAGGCTTTTTCTATGATATTTTGTAAATCGGTCATTTCCTAATTAAAATTTTGACAAATATAGTCGTAAGAATATGAATTAACGAGCGGCTGTCTCGCTTATAACAAATTATCCTTTATTTTTGCCAAAAATTGAATTTGGGAAGGATTCTTTCATTAGATTTTGGGGCAAAACGTACCGGGGTTGCGGTAACGGATGAACTACGGATAATCGCTTCGGGATTAAAAACAGTACCCACATCTGCCCTTTTTGATTTTTTGACGGATTATTTAAAGAAAGAAAGCGTTGATATCTTTGTTGTAGGCGAGCCGAGGCAAATGGACAATACCCCTTCGGAATCGGAAAAGCTCATCAAGCCCTTTTTGGAGAATCTAAAAAAACTTTTTCCGGAGATACCTATTCATAGACAAGATGAACGATTTACCTCCAAAATGGCCTTTCAAACTATGTTGGATTCGGGTTTGGGAAAGAAGAAAAGACAGAACAAAGCGTTGATAGACGAGATCAGTGCTACCATTATTTTACAGGATTATTTGAAAAATAGTTAAATGATATTACCTATTGTAGCTTACGGAGATTCGGTTTTGAGAAAAATGGGTTCGGAAATCGGAAAGGATTATCCTAATTTAAAAGAACTTGTTTCCAATATGTGGGAGACTATGTACAATGCCAATGGCGTGGGCTTGGCGGCTCCGCAAATAGGGCTTCCCATTCGTTTGTTTTTGGTGGATACCACTCCTTTTTCCGATGATGCCGATTTAACACCGGAAGAGCAAAAACAGTTGAATGGCTTTAAACAAGTCTTTATAAATGCCAAAATTGAAACGGAATCCGGTGAAGAATGGCCGTTCAATGAAGGTTGCCTGAGTATCCCCGATGTTCGGGAAGATGTGAATAGAAAAGGAACTATAAACATTACATATTTGGACGAAAATTTCCAAAAACAACATAAAACCTACGATGGATTGTTGGCCCGTGTTATTCAACATGAATACGATCATATAGAAGGTATTCTGTTTACGGACAGGCTTTCCTCACTGAAAAAGCGATTGTTAAAAAGCAGATTGTCCAATATTTCCAAGGGAAAAATAAAAGTGGACTATAGAATGCGTTTTCCCGCTTTAAAAAAAGGACGTTAAATATCCGTGTTAATTAATAGAAAAATTTAATATTTGCCTCCCAAAATAGAAGATAGCCATGGCATTGGAAAAAATATTGTCGATAGCTGGTAAACCAGGATTATTTAAGTTGATTACGCAGACCAGAACGGGGTTTGTAGCGGAATCTTTGTTAGATGGTAAAAGAATTAGTGTTGGTCTGAGAAATAACGTAAGTGTTCTCTCGGAAATTGCCGTTTATACCTTAGAAGAGGAGTTGCCCCTGAGGGAAGTCCTGCAAAAGATTCAAGTAAAGGAAAAAGGAGGGAAGACCACTGTTGGCCATAAGGACGAGAAAATTAAATTGGAGGAATATTTTTTTGAAGTATTGCCCAATTATGATGAGGACAGGGTATATGCCAGTGATATTAAAAAGATAATTCAATGGTACAATATTTTAGTAGATCATAACATTACCGATTTTTCCGCTAAAGAAGAGGAAAACGATACGGAAGAGGAATAACGTTTTATATGCATTCTTTGAAAAGCCCTGACTTAAATCAGGGCTTTTTTGCTTTAGTTGTCCCGTCCGGAAAAGGTATTATTGTAAATTTAACGTTAGATCAAAACCAGAAATGTTTTGAAAATAAAAAAAGGTCGGAAGATTTTTCTTCCGACCATAAGTGACTATCTAATCCTTATTTTATGTTGAACTGTTTTTGAGGAATATTAATCTTTCTCTATAGTTTGGTAGCTGTACTTACTTTTTTTCCAATCGATGCGTGGTGAAGGATAATACTTAACGTTCATACGATCCAGAAAAGGTGCCTGATCTGCCAACCTCACTTTATAATCCTCCCAATCCCTATTTTCGGGAATGGACCAACTTAGTTCTGAGTATCCTATAACCCTAGGAAAGGCCAAGTATTCAAGCTCATCGATGTTGCTTATGGTCTCGGACCATAGTGGTGCTTCCACCCCAAGAATATTCTCAAGGGGAATACCACCGTACTCCTCGGGTTTCCAAATATATGCGGTATCTACGGGTATATAACCGGCCCAATGCAGACCATGCTTGGATAGGGTATCGTATTCCATATCCAGATAGGCTTTTTTTGCAGGTGATATAATGACCTTCATTCTTTTATCTATGGCTTTTTTTGCATTTTCTTCGCTCGCCCACCACTGTGAAATGGAGGTGGAGTCTATATCCGCTATTGCTACTTCATCCCATCCTATCATCCGCTTGCCATACTTTTGAACGATTTTTTCCGCTTTGTTCACAAAATGGATATAATCGTTCTTTTCGGTAACATGGCTTTCGTCTCCCCCGATATGGAAATACGGTCCTGGGGTCAATGCAGCTATTTCACGGATCACATCATCAATAAAGGCATAAACGGTATCCTTTCCGGTATCAAAGGTGCTGAACCCTACTTTTGTCCCCTCGTACAATTTCACCTTTTTTCCGTTGCCGTTCAAAAAGGGGTAGGAGACGGAGGCGGCATTGGTATGTCCGGGCATATCAACTTCAGGTATAATGGTCATATATCTTTCTGCGGCATAACGTACAATTTCCGTATAGTCCTCTTGGGTATAAAATCCGCCGGATTCCCCACCAACTTCGGTACTTCCCCCTATTTCCGTAAGTTTAGGCCATGACTTTATCTCTATACGCCACCCTTGGTCATCGGTCAAATGCAGGTGTAGGATATTAATTTTATAATAGGATAGTAGGTCTATATATTTTTTGACATCTTCAACACTGAAAAAATGACGGGCGACATCTAACATAGCCCCTCGGAAAGCAAAATTTGGACTGTCCGTGATCTTGCCCGTGGGTACGGGCCAAATTCTTTGTTCCGCCAAGGTATCGTTGCTGGTCTCCGGAACCAATTGTCTTAACGTTTGAATACCGCGGAAAGCCCCTTCCGAAGTATTTGCATTTACTATGATGGAATCTTGGTTTATATATAACTGATAGGCCTCTGATGTACCTAATTCAGGGTTGTCCGATTGGTTGATGTAAATCACCCTTTCTACATCATTGGATGTTTCCGTATTTACGGGAATATCCAAATCTATTTTCAGTTTTAATTTTCTGGCAAGGAACTTGCCCACTTCTTCAAACCCCGTTGCCTTTTTAGAGGTGTAAATTGCCGTAAACTGATCTAAGGCAAAAGCGGAATGCGTTGGTATTGTTTTAACTGGTTTGGGCATGATACTAACCTTGGACAGGTCTGTGGATGGCATTGGGATCCTTTTTTTTCGCTTTTCCTCGCAGCCGGATATTGCACATACGAGTGAAATGAAAAAAATGCTTTTTATTACAATTGTTCTTATCATGGGTTTCTATATTTATTTAACGTTGATCAGGTTTTCTATGGCCATATTCCATAGGTCGTAACCTTTTTGGTTCATATGCAGGCCGTCTTCCAAAAAAATATGCTTTTTTGGTTTGCGCCCATCGAGCATGGGGTTCCAGACATCTACAAATTCCAAAAAGGAATCGGTTTGGCTCAAACGTTCCAATTTTCGGTTCAGTCTTCTATACCGCCCTCTTAAGTTCCAGCGGCTGATACTGGGTTTGGCGGAAATAAGGATAATTTTGACACTTGTTTTCTCCCGCCTTATTTTTTCTATTATGTTTTTAAATGTCGATATAATTTGATTGGGCTTTTTTTTAGAGAATATATCATTGTCCCCCTCATAGATAAACACTTTTACAGGCTTGTATTGAATGACCAGATCATCCAGGTGGTAGAGCAAATCCGATGCCTGGGAACCTCCAAATCCGGAATTTACAATTTGATGCCCGGGAAAAGAAGTTTCCAGGCTCTTCCACAATCGAATGCTGGAGCTACCCGTAAAAACAATAGTTTCTTTTTGGTGATTCCATAAGGTGTCGTATTTTTTTGTGATGGCCTGTACCTCTCCATCAAAAATTGAGACTCCCTGTGCTTCAATAGATAATGAACAAAGAAGAAATACGATAAAAATAGATTTCATGGAACGTATTTAAGTTTCAAAATAAAAGTTATCTATAATTGATAAAAGCTTTTTCGACAGACGAACGGTAATGTGCAATAAATAACATAGTTATTGGATATAAGTTTCGGTAGGACGGATATATAAAAGTCACTCTTTTCATTTATTGACCAATGCCTAAAAAAAGGAATGCCGCCAACAAAGCCCCTATGACAGGACCTATGATGGGAATCCAGGCATACCCCCAATCACTATCCCCCTTATTCTTAATGGGAAGAAGGGTATGTAATAACCTTGGGCCAAAGTCCCTGGCAGGATTAATGGCATAACCTGTGGGGCCACCCAGACCGAACCCTATTCCCATAACCAAAAGGGCAACAGGGAGAGCATCCAAAGAACCCAGGGAAATGACTTCTTCACCTAGGGTTCCGCTGGCGATAAAAAAGACCCCGAAAACCAGGGCGAATGTCCCGATTATTTCCGTTACCGTATTCCAAAAAGGACTTCTAACAGTGGGGACGGTAGAAAAGGTGGCAAGAATTGCCCCGGCATCTTCTGTTGCTTCATATTGTTTTTTGTAAGCCAACCAAACCAATAGATTCCCCATCATGGCACCCAATACCTGGGATAGGATATATCCGGGAACCAATGTCCAGGAAAATTTTCCGGCCGTGGCCAGGCCAATGGTTACGGCGGGGTTCAAGTGGCCTCCACTTATGTCTGCCGAAATAAATACGCCAATGAATACGGCTATGCCCCATGCCAGTGCAATACCCGTCCAACCGGAATTCGCTCCTTTCGTCTCCTTTAATGCGATATTTGCAACAAGGCCATTACCTATAAGAATCAACATTGCAATTCCGATGAACTCGAAAATATAGGCCGTCATGCGTTATTTGGTTTAAGGTATTTAAGGTAAAAAAAATGCATGGATCTGAAAGATTATTTTTAAGTTAACAATGCATGGTGACGATATGTAGAACAACCTTTTAAAATAGATATACCCCAACTTAAGTGTCGATACTGGAACTTAGGTGTCCTTAGATAATTTTCCGGGATATAACCAAAAGTCTTGCATTGTAGTGGTTTATATCCCAAATTGTTCTAAATGATGGTTTAGGTGCTTGTAAAAAAGTGTGTTCCATTGTGATGCGGTCAAAGGACCGAAGGCATGGGAATCCTTTCCCTCAAAATGTGCTTCTCCCAATTCTTGGGTCTTTATCAGGTTATTGATCAGGATATCCTTTTCAGTATTAAAATCCGGCTCGCCATGGATTAAAAATTCCGGGGCGGTCCTCATATTTTTTTTGTACGGTTTTGGCCCCACCACTAAATTTTTGGCCAAAAGCTTTATCATAAATTTTTTAAATCCGGTGGGCTTGGGGTATTTGTCCGTATAGGTCAAATCATAGGCCACATTGCAATGGGCCATCATTTGTGCTGAATTCATTTTGCCCCAAAGATTTTGGGTGTCCGGTTTAAGGTTTTCAATTCTTGAAATGACTTCTTCCGTTATTTGTTTGTCAAAGATATTTTTCATAATTATAAAATTAGGTTTGATAATCGTTGAACTATCTCACTCCGTGAACGTTCATTTTTAAGGTATAGACAGAATCCATGGCCGTAATAAAAAGGATATCCTGTTCCGATCCGCCAAAAGTTACATTTGCCGTCCATTTTTCGTTTACGGGAATATGCGATATTTGGTTTCCCTGTGGATCAAAAACGGAGACCCCATCTCCGGTAAGATACACGTTGCCTTCATTGTCCAGGGTCATCCCATCGGATCCCATTTCAACAAAAAGTTTTTTATTTGTCAGGCTTCCATCTTTCTCAATAGAAAAAGAATATGTTTTTTCACCTCCGATATCGGCAATATAAAGGATTTTTCCATTAGGAGTGCCAATAATTCCATTGGGCCGTACCATACCTTCCGCAACAATTTTTGTTTCCTTCATATCGGGAGTAATGTAATAAACCCGCCTTTCCTTTATTTCCGGTTCGGTACGGTTCCACCAAGGTCTTTGATAATAGGGATCGGTAAAATAAATGCCCCCATCAGGGTCCACCCAGAGATCGTTGGGACCGTTTAACCTTTTACCTTCAAAATCCGAAATTAAGACCGTGATATTTTTTTTGGAATCTATTTTCCACAGTTCATTTTTTTCGTCCGCAGCGGCCAATAGGTTACCCTCATGATCAAAATAAAGGCCATTGGATCTTCCCGAAGGCTGCATATACGTGGAAACGGTATTGCTTTTCCGGTCCCATTTTAAAATACGATCGTTGGGCTGATCGGTAAAATAAACATTGCCTTTGGAATCTACGGCAGGCCCTTCGGTAAATTCATAATCTTCAGCGACCAGGGTCAGCTCGGCCCCATCGGAAATTATTTTACTGTTCTGGGCATGGATATAAGCATTACAGGAAAATAAGACCAATAAGAATAAGGCGATATTAAGGGTTTTTTGTTTTTTCATTTTTAAAGTTTTGATAAATACATCATATTGTGTTCCATACTTTCCCAGAGTGCAACGGTGCATTCCTCTTGTTCTATAAAAATATGCTCGACACCTGATTTTCCGATATTTTGCATTATTAAAGGAATATTCGATCCTCCCTTGCCAAATTCCGTACTTTCCCCTTTGGTCATATTCGTGTCCTTAAGGTGCCGTAACGGGAATCTTCCAGAATATTTTTCAAAATAATCCAACGGATTTTTAGCGTCCTAAAAATACAAAATAACGTGCGACGAAACCTCCTAAATAATCAAGCTATTTGTATTTTTATTCAAATTTTTGAATCATGAACACCAGAGCGGACCAACTTAAAGCATTGGATAGATTGCTTACCATAATGGAAGAATTGCGGGAACAATGTCCATGGGACAAAAAACAGACCATGAAGACATTGCGGCACCTTACCATTGAGGAAACATATGAGTTGGGAGATGCTATTTTAGAGGATGATCTGGAAGAGGTGAGAAAGGAATTGGGAGATCTATTGTTGCATATTGTATTCTATGCAAAAATAGGTTCCGAAAGCAGTGCTTTTGATATAGCGGATGTTGCCAATGGGATATGTGACAAATTGATTAATAGGCACCCGCATATCTATGGTAATGTTTCCGTTGCGGATGAGGAAGAGGTAAAACAAAATTGGGAACAGATCAAACTTAAAGAGGGGAAGAAAAGTGTTTTGGAAGGGGTTCCTAAAAGCCTTCCGGCCTTGGTGAAAGCAAACCGGATCCAGGATAAAGTAGCCGGAGTAGGTTTTGATTGGGAAGAGCCCCAACAGGTTTTTGAAAAGGTAAAGGAAGAACTGTCCGAACTGCAACAGGAGGTCAAAAATAAAAATCCGGACAAGATTGAATCGGAATTTGGGGATGTACTCTTTTCCATGATCAATTATGCCCGGTTTCTGAACGTCGACCCTGAAAATGCCCTGGAAAGGACCAATAAGAAATTCTCCCAAAGATTTCAATATTTAGAGGCCAAAGCGGTCGAAAAGGGGAAATTATTAAAAGATATGAGCTTAGACGAGATGGATAAATATTGGAACAAGGCCAAACAATTGGATTGACCTATAGATATGTTACTGCATATCCTAACCTTTAAAAAAACCTCTTTTTGAGGTATCTTTGAAGCTCAAAAACCTCATCTTGTTTCAAAATTACACCAAAGAATTTTCGTATAATATAAAGTTGTCCGTTCCGGTGATTCTCGGTATGTTGGGCCATACTTTTGTCCAATTTGCGGATAATGTTATGGTTGGGCAATTGGGGACGGCAGAATTGGCGGCAGTATCCCTGGGCAATAGTTTTGTTTTTATAGCCATGTCCCTGGGAATAGGTTTTTCCACGGCGATAACCCCATTGGTGGCCGAAGCGGACGGTGCAGGAAACAAAACGGATGCAAAAAGGGCCTTAAAACACGGTTTGGTACTCTGCACTATATTAGGTTTATCATTGTTCGGGATTATTCTTTTGGCCAAACCCCTAATGTATATGATGAAACAACCGGAAGAAGTGGTAGTACTCGCTATGCCCTATTTGGACCTTGTTGCTTTTTCATTGGTTCCCTTGATCATTTTTCAAGCGTTCAAACAATTCTCCGAAGGACTCTCCCAAACACGTTACCCGATGTATGCCACGGTCATCGCCAACGTGGTTAATATTATCCTGAATTATGTATTGATTTTCGGGCTTATGGGATTTCCAAAATTGGGGATCGTAGGAGCTGCCATCGGTACATTGATTTCACGGGTGATCATGGTGGCCTATATCTGGGTTTTACTTAAGCGCAGGAAAAAGACCCATGATTATGTCGTTGGGTTTAATTTTCGCCAAATTGAAAATAAGGTTATCCGTAAAATAATAGCCTTGGGGTTTCCTTCCGCCTTACAGATGTTTTTTGAAGTGGCCATTTTTACCGCCGCTATATGGTTGAGCGGGGTACTGGGTAAAAATCCGCAAGCGGCAAATCAAATCGCATTGAATTTAAGCAGTATGACCTTTATGTTTGGAATAGGGCTAGGGGTTGCCGCTATGATCCGTGTGGGAAACCAAAAGGGATTAAAGAATTTCAACGAATTGCGCCGGATCGCCCAATCTATTTTTTTTCTTACGTTTTTATTGGAAATTTTATTTGCCATACTTTTTCTGATCGGCAGAAATTGGTTTCCTACCCTGTATTTAGATTTGAACGATACGCTTAACCTGACCGATAATACAGAAGTATTGATGTTGGCCGCCGAATTGCTTTTAGTGGCCGCTTTTTTTCAAATATCGGACGGTATCCAGGTCGTTGTTTTAGGAGCATTGAGAGGTTTACAGGATGTTAAGGTGCCAACACTCATTACGTTCATTGCGTATTGGGGCATTGGTTTTCCCATTTCGTATTATACCGGTCTGCATACCGGTTTAAAGAGCATGGGTATTTGGTTGGGATTATTGACAGGACTAACGGCATCGGCCATTATGTTGTATCTTCGATTTAATTTTTTGACAAAAAAGCTTATTTTAAATAATTCAAAAGGAACATCCCCTTAAAGGGGTTTAAAAGGCTATAAAACCTTCCTTTTGATTTTCTATATAACCAAAACTCACAATAAAAAACAAATAATGGACCTTCCTAAATTCTTATTAGGTGATAATACCGATTATCCCTCGGCAATTTTTATAGTTCACACGGAATATCCAAGGTTTATCATCAATCTAGAAAATGATGCCGTAGAATGGTTGGAAGAATTTTCTAAGGAAGATGAAAAGGAATTGGAGAGCGAAGCAGAGAATTTGATTAAAGCGGCTACCGCTTTTTATGATAGGGAAGTTTCCCGTTATGAAGATTAATGTCCATGCTAGAGACCCTATTAGAACTGGATAAAGAACTTTTTCTCTACCTGAACGGTTTGGGAAACGCCTCTTGGGATAATTTTTGGCAGTTTGTTACCCATAGTAAATTAACCTCTATTCCCTTATACCTGCTTCTTTTGATCTTGTCCTATAAACAGTTGGGTCTTAAGAATACGGTCCTGTTGGTAGTGGCGGTGGTACTTTTAATAACGGTTTCCGATCAGTTGAGCAACTTTTTTAAATATGGGGTTGCCCGGTTAAGACCGTGCCATGATCCGGACGTATCGCCATTTATGCGTTTGGTAAAAAGTTATTGTGGCGGTAAATATGGTTATTTTTCGGCCCATGCATCCAATTCCTTTGCCATAGCTGCTTTTTTTGGAATTGTTTTAAGATCACGATTCAAAAACTTTGGAATCTTTCTTTTCATTTGGGCGGCATTCATTGCCTATAGCAGGGTTTATATCGGAGTGCATTTTCCATTGGACATTATTACGGGAGCGGTTATCGGCTCATTGTTCGGGTGGGTGTTTGCAAAGTTATTTATATTTGCAAGTCGGAAATTTCTTCTATGATATCCAACCTAAGGTATTGGTTTTTACTATTCTTGATCGTTATGGTATATGTAGCCGGGATGTTCGCTACATTATTTGAGAACGATTCTGCACAATTTGCGGTCATGGCCATGCGAATGGTGCAGGAAAATGACTTTTTAAGTTTGTTTAAAGGTCCTGAAGAGTATCTGGATAAGCCCCATATGCATTATTGGTTGGCGGCCCTTTCCTATAAAACATTCGGTATTTATGACTGGGCCTATCGTATTCCGGGGATTTTAGCAACATTATTGGGTGCTTATAGTTGTTATGGTCTGGGCAAGCTGCTCTATAATAATCATACCGGTAAATTGGCAGCTTTGGTATTTATGACGGCACAGACCATAGTTCTTGGGGCAATTGATGTACGTACGGATGCCGTTTTGACCGGATTTTCCATTTTTTCCATTTGGCAATTGGCCCATTATATCCAAAAAGGAAATTTAAGCTCCATTATTTGGGGGGCCTTTGGTGCGGGAATGGCCTTTTCTACAAAAGGCCAGATAGCGCTGCTGGTTATTGGCTTGCCCTTATTGTGCCATATCTCATATATGAGAAAATGGAAAGCATTTTATAATTGGAGGGTATTGATCGCATTATTGGTATTTGCCCTTACCATTGTTCCCATGCTCTACGCCTATTACCATCAATTTGATCTGCATCCGGAGAAAGTCATTCGGGGAAAGGCGAATAGAAGTGGTCTCTTCTTTATTTTTTGGGAACAAAGTTTTGAACGATTGAGCGGAGAAGGGGTTGGCAAGAACAGTAGTGACTATTTCTTCTTTTTCCATACTTTTTTATGGGTTTTTATACCTTGGACCATAATAGGATTGACGTCATTTTGGTGCAGGGTGAAAACTTTTATAAAACTGAGGT
This sequence comes from Maribacter spongiae, assembly GCF_047345125.1. Taxonomy (NCBI): domain Bacteria; kingdom Pseudomonadati; phylum Bacteroidota; class Flavobacteriia; order Flavobacteriales; family Flavobacteriaceae; genus Maribacter; species Maribacter spongiae. The sequence continues at coordinate 204,830 of NZ_JBLFEQ010000005.1, forward strand.
TCGATCATAACCCTAAATATGAGTTCCTGACCATTGGCGGGATTGTACTTATCTTTATAATTATAAGTTTTGCACAGTTTAAACTTCCACATTACCTGAACGTTACCATTCCCTTGTTCTCGGTATTAACGGCTTCCCATATGTACGATCTGTACAGGTTCAATAAAAAAAAGACGATTAAATTCTTGATGGCCTGTCAGTATTTTATTTTAGGGCTGGTCTTTATTGCATCATCGCTTATCTGTTTTTATGTTTTTAAGATTTCAAATGTTTTTTGCTATGTGGTTTTAGGAATCTCTGCATTGATCGTTGTTTATTTTACAATGAAACAGGAAGGGAGGTATATTCGGACGATTACTATTTCAATATGTGCCTCCGTTCTTTTGAATATGGTACTCAACCTCCATTTTTACCCCAATTTATTGGAATATCAAGGAGGCTCTTCCATGTCGGAAATTGTTAAGGAGAACAAAGTTCCCGTTAATGCTATTTACAAAATATCCAAGAATCACACATGGGCGTTGGATTTTTATAATCAACATCCGGTTCAGATTACGGATCTCCAAAAACTCAAACAAAAGAAGAACGTTTGGCTATATGTGAACGATAGGGAATTGGAAGACCTTAGGGTATCTGGAATGGAATGGGACCAACAGTTTTCCGTAAAACAGTTTCGGATTACAAGGTTGCAGGGAAAGTTCTTGAACCCGAACAAAAGGAGCAAGGTGCTGAACAAGATGCATTTGGTGCATTTGTTTTAGATCTATTCCGGGAACATATAGGTTCCAATACTTATGATTTTTGAATTACCGCCAGGTTTATTTTTTTTACGTGATAAACAATACCTATAAATGATAGTAACGCTGTAATCAAAAAGAAGATAACACTGATTCCAATAGAAAGGTTTTCGTTCAGGCCAAGCAATGATGCGCCATAAAAAAAAGTAACTTCCCGGCTGCCGATGCCCCCCAAGGTGAGCGGTATTACCGAAACTATGGAGGAAACCAGAAAAATAACCAGATAGGCAATATGATCGGTTCCTATGCCCAATCCCAATATAATAAGGTAAACACAGCACAATTGTGCCAGTTGTACCCCTGCGGAATAAGCTAGGGATTTCCAAAAAACGGGAAGTGTATAATTGAAAAATTGTCTGTTGAACAACCAGAAGATAAGTGCTGAAGAGGGAATTGCAAGGGAAAAAAGTATCTTGTACGCATTGATGGTTTCATGATCCAAAAGTATTAACAATGAACATGCATATAGGAAAAGTAACAGTAACCCGCTTAACCTGTCCAAAAGCAGCACGCTTACCACCTTTTTGGTAGGTATGTTAAATTGTTTTTTTATGAGATACCCCTTATAGGCATCCCCTCCTATACCTCCCGGTAAAAAGAGATTGTAGAACATGCCCAAAAAATATAGTTTTAGATTGCTTTTTTCGGTCAGGAAAACTCGCAGTTGATGAAAATATAAATTCAATCTAAAGGCTGCAATAATTTTGGACAGCAAGAAAAAAACGGCTCCCGTAAAAATATAAAAGAGGTTACTTTTTTTAAGGATTTCACCTATCTCGTCAATATCTATTTTGATAACGATGAAGTAAATCAGTATGGCACTCAACAGAACTTTGAACAGGGTAGTACCTGTCTTACGCAGATTTGTCACCTATACTTATTTTTTTAATACGATAAGGTCTCTTTTTTTGGGATTCGTAATAGGTGCGAATCAACAATTCCATGACAATACCAATGGTAAACAATTGAATGCCCGCCAAAATAAACATCATTCCGAACATGAGCAGGGGGCGTGATCCAATATCTTCGCCAAAACCAAGTTTTACGACCAATAGATATAGGTTTACGAGTACGCCCAATAATATCATCAAAAAACCGAATATACCGAAAAGGTGGATGGGCCTTTGAAAATATTTTCTGATGAAGAGCAGTAGCATCATATCCGCCACTACTTTAAAAACACGCTCCAGGCCATATTTGGAAACCCCCGCATGCCTGGCATGGTGCTTTACCGGGACCTGTTTTATTTGGGCACCCTCCAAATGCGCCAAAAGCGTAATGAACCTGTGCATTTCCCCATAAAGATTAAGGTCTTTGGCAATATCCCGAGTAAAGACCTTTAGGGCGCAACCGTTATCCTTAATATCCAATTTGGTTACTCTTCGTACTAAAAAATTGGCGATTTTAGAAGGAATTTTTTTAACAAGGGAGTCCTTTCTTTTTTGCCGAATCCCCGTTATCAGGTCAAATTCCCCGTTTGCGGCATACGACAGCATTTCTGGAATATCGCTCGGATCGTTTTGTAAGTCCCCGTCCATGGTAATTATATACTCGCCTTCTGCATAATCTATTCCTGCGGCCAGGGCCAAACTTTGTCCATAGTTCTTTTTTAACGCAATGAGGTGTACTTTTTCGTCCTTCATTTGCTTTACGACCTTTTTGGTATTATCCCTGGAAAAATCGTCTATGTAAATAATTTGATAATTATACCCGGCTAGGCTTTCGTGAATTTTAGAGGTTAAAAGAACTACGTTTTCCTCTTCATTATACAAGGGAACGACTACGGAAAGAAGCGATGTTGTAACGGGCTCCATTAGATGGTTTTTGGATTAGCCGCAAAGTTATGTTTTTTATCCCTAAGATGATTTCCTATGGAAGTCACAATGAGTCTCAAGAACTTTTATAGGCCAACATAATATCTTCCGCCGCCCTAAAGGGAGATATTTTTCCATCCATGACCTCGTTGGTTAAAACGGGCAACAGCTTGCTTACTTTTGAATTTTTGGTAAAATCCATTTTTAGGATATGTTCCATATACTGTAACAGCCAACTTTTATTTTGTTGCCGGCGGTTATCATTAAAATGACCGGATGATTTCGTTTGGGCAAAATGGTTTTCCATCATTGCCCAAATAATCTCCAACCCTCTATTTTTAATAGCGGAACAACGTATTACCTGAGGAACCCATCCGTTATCCTTTGGTGGAAACAAGTGTAAGGCCCTTTTGAACTCCGTTTCTGCCTGTTTAGCCTGTTTTATATTATCGCCATCCGCCTTGTTAATGGCTATGGCGTCCGCCATTTCCATAATCCCTCTTTTAATACCCTGAAGCTCGTCACCCGCACCGGCCAGCTTTAGGAGCAGGAAAAAATCGACCATATCATGAACGGCGGTTTCGCTTTGTCCTACGCCGACCGTTTCTATGATAATAACATTATAACCTGCAGTTTCCAAAAGAACGATACTCTCCCTTGTTTTTCGGGCGACACCTCCAAGGGAATCCCCGGAAGGGGAGGGCCTAATAAAAGCGTTGGGATCTGATATGAGTTCCTGCATACGGGTCTTGTCCCCTAAAATACTGCCTTTGCTTTTGCTGCTTGTCGGGTCTACCGTAAGCACGGCTACTTTTTTGCCCTTTTTTGTGAGCATTTTTCCAAAACGTTCAATGAATGTGCTTTTGCCCACGCCCGGTACCCCGGTAATGCCTATTCTTAATGTTTCTGTCTTTTTGCCCAAACACTTTTCTATAACGGCATTTGCAATTTTTTGATGTTCGGGTTTTGTACTCTCTATCAAGGTAATGGCCTTGCTCAAAATAGTCAGGTCGTTGGTCAATATACCATGGACCAGATCATTTACTTTAGGCAGGGGTTTCTTGAATCGTTCTGTGTTATCGGAACTCAAATAATGATCCTTTAAATGGATGTTATTTATGTAAAGGGATATTTATTTTAGAGGTATCCCAAAAAAGGCTAAGATAAATTTGTTCGTTATTTTCAAAGGCAATGGTAAATTGCTCCACCTCCTTGTTCATTCTTTTTACAGGTACTTCTACTTGCACAATGTCCTTATTCGAGTCTCTGGTGGTCTCTTTTCCACCGCTCAATAGGGTGACGCCCCAATCGGGAATTTCCGTATTAAAAATTACCTTCCAGCTTTCCTTATTCGGGATTGTCCATAAGGAATAGGTGCCCGCCGGTAAATCCTTATCTATTATTTTGATAGTTTCCGAGGTGGTAAAGGTGGTAGGTTCGTTGGCTCCGGTACGCCATACCTTTCCATAAGGGACCAACGCTCCAAAAATAGTTCGATTCTTTTTAAACGGGCCGGAATAATGTACCGAAAGTTCTGCACCGTCGTAATTGTAGGTCGCCGTTTTTTCCGGACTGTGTTTTTTAGTCTGCTTCTGTAGGTATGGCAGTCCAACAAAATAGAACAATCCCATGAGGATCAATAAAGTAGCAATTAATCGTTTTATAAATCTCATTGTACCATTTTTATAACTGCCTATCTGGAGAACTCATTTCAGAAAAGTTTAAATGAGTTCGGATTTCTAAGATACTAAATCAAACTTAAAGATGGCAATATTATTATAAGTTTCGCCCGGCCGTAGTACGCTGTTCGGGAAATCGGTTTGGTTGGGTGCATCCGGATAGTTCTGTACTTTAAAACAAATACCCGGAAAATCCAATGGGGTATAGACGCTGACCAAAGGCTGGTTCGTATAGATTTTCATTGAGATACCTGATTTTTTGGAATGGGCTTCCACGACCATTTCACTACCCAGATCTTTAATAAAATCGGTATCCAAACGCTTTATGCCAATATCGCGTGGAAGCAAAAAATCATAATCCTTGCCGCGAACGGGGATTATGTTGCCCGTTGGTAGTAGATGCTCGTCCATTTCCAAAATATACGGACAATTCAATTGCAGTTCATATGCATCAATATAAGGGGCGTCATCCAATTTGAAATAAGAATGATTGGTAAGGTTTACCACCGTACTTCTATCTGTTACGGCCTCATGGATAATTTGTAGTGCGTTGTTGACCAGCTTATAGGTAACGTTAACGGTTAAATTCCCCGGATACCCTGCTTCCAGATGTTTACTTTTACATGAAAGTTTCACCATGGGGTCATCCGTATAGCTTACTTCTTCAATAGTCCAATATTTTTGATGAAAACCTTCTTTGCCGCCATGAAGGTGAACCCCGTCCTCTTGGTGTAGAAAAAACTTTTCCCGATCCAGTTCAAAACTATTTTTGGAAATACGGCCCGCATATCTGCCGATACAGGCACCCAGATAATTATCGTCCAAGCGGTACCGGCTAGGATGGTTGTAGCCGACGACGACATTGGTATATTTGCCATCCTTCCCCTTTACCATTAGTTTTTGGATAATAGCTCCATAATCAAGGACGATCAGCGTAATAAATTCGTTGGATATTGTAACTTGTTTCACCGGAGAATTCTAAAATAGCTGTAAAAATAGAGTTTTTTGCAACATCCTTTTTTTTCTTTCGTCCTTAATATAACAACAACTAAAACCAACTATAGATCGGCAATGTTTCAAATTGATGTGGTAGAAAGGTGCAAGGCAAATGACCGAAGGGCCCAACTAAAATTATATCGTCAATATTGTGATGGTATGTACACCGTTGCCATGCGATTTGTAGAAAATGCTGACGATGCCGAGGATGTTTTGCAAGAGGCGTTCATAAAGGCCTTTCAAAAAATACATCAGTTTAAGGGTGATGTTACTTTTGGTGCCTGGTTAAAGAGAATAGTGATCAATAAGAGTATTGATCATTTAAAAACAAAAAAAGGGCATTTGATAACATTGGAAGAAAACTATATAGTTCCTGTAGCGGATGATGACTGGACGATAAATGAGAAGATAAGCGTGGATGAAGTAAAACAGGCCATAGACCAATTATCCGAGAAATACAAATATGTGGTCCTAATGTATTTAGTGGAGGGGTATGATCATAAGGAAATAGCATCGGTCCTCAATTTGACGGAGATCACCTGTAGAACACGATTGTTAAGGGGAAAGGGCCGGTTGAAAGAGTTGCTTAAAATAAAACGATATGGGACAGGATCTTAGAGCATTGTTCAAAAAAGAACGTGAGCGGAAATACAACCTTAAGAGCGGACACGAAACACGTTTTTTGAAAAGATTGGACAGGGAGTTGCCAAAAACGGCCAGAAATCCATTTTGGATATTCAAGATCGCAGTTTCTGTTTTGGTATTGGTCAGTGCCGGTATCATAGGTTATAGAGCATATTATAAGCATAATGATAACATGCCTATACCGGTTGTTGACAGGGATGATAACAAGAAGCGTGGGGAATTTTCTTTTGGAGACCTTTCCCCGGATTTGAAAAAAGTGGAAAACTACTATGTGGCCAATATAAACATAGCACTTTCCAAATTGGAAGTATCCTCGGAAAATAAGGATTTGGTAGATAGTTTCATGGAGCGTTTATCAGAATTAAATCAGGAATATAGGAATTTGAATACCGAGCTTATAGAATTGGGACCCAATGACCAGACCATATCCGCATTAATACAGAATCTACAATTGCGATTGCAATTATTACAAAAATTAAAAAAGAAGTTGGACGAATTAAAATTATCAAAAAATGAACAGATTACAGCAAACAGTATCTAGACAACTCATCATTGTTCTGGGGTTTTTCACCATCAGCTCGGGTATCCATGCCCAAAAACAGAGCAAAACTTTTAAAGAGAGCTTTAACGTTGGGGCAGATGCCGTATTGGATATCAATACCAGTTATGCCGATATCGAATTTGAAACCTGGGACAAGGGTGTTGTCGAGATTTTGACAATCATTGAGTTGGAAGGGGCTACCAAGAAAGAGGCGGGGGATTATTTTGAAAACGAACCTATTAAAATTCTGGGAAACAGTAAAAAAATAGCGGTTACCTCCCGGTCACACAAAATCGGATTTTTCGGAAATCAGGATTTCGACTTTGATTTTGACGACCTCCATATAGAAATCCCCGAAGTGGCCCCTTTTGTTGTGGAAATACCGGAAATAGCACCTTTTCCCGAGATAATGGAAATGCCGGTAATGCCTTTAATGGAGGGATTCCAATTTGATTATGGGGAATATAAAAAGGACGGTGAAAAATACATGAAAAAGTGGCAAAAGAATTTTGAGAAAAATTTTAATAAAAAACACCAAAAAAAATTAGAGGAATGGGCCGAAAAAATGGAAAAACGTGCAAAAGAAATGGAAAATCGCATGGAAGAACGCGAGCATAAGAGAATGAAGATAATAGAAAAACGAGAAGCGTTGGCTGCAAACAGGGAAGCGAAAAGGATTGAACAACGTGAAAAAATAAAGGAAGCCCATAAAGTTAGAAAAGCAGCTAGGGAAAGGGCAAGGGTTATTGTACTGGATAGGGATGACCGGGATGATGCTCCTAATGTCTTTTATTTTTCTTCCGACGGGGAGCACAAGAACTTTAAAATAAAAAAGACGATTAAAATAAAGATGCCAAAATCTACGCGTATTAAAATGAACGTACGCCATGGGGAGGTCAAGCTGGCGGAAGACACCAGGAACTTGAATGCGACTTTGTCGCATTCAAGCCTTTGGGGTACGGTAATAGATGGGAACGAAACCAATGTCTTGGCCTCATATTCCCCCTTAATAGTACAAAAGTGGAACAACGGTCTGTTAAAGGCCAATTATTCCAAAAGCATTTCCTTGGCGGAGGTTTTGAATTTACGATTGCAGGCAACCTCCTCGGATGTTACCATAGATAAGTTGGTGAAAAATGCATATATAAAAAACGATTTTGGGCCACTGCGAATTGTGGGTATAGACAAGGATTTTGAAGAAGTGGATATATCGTTAAAGAATGCGGAGTTGGAGTTTCCATTGCCCTCTTCCGCTACAACGATTTATGTAAAAGGCACATCTTCCAAATTGAGTACTCCGGCAAACCTTAAATTAAGCCAGACCAAAAACGGCAATACCGTTATCCATAGAGGTTTTCATTTACGAAATGACAATAAGCGGTCTATTATGATCAATGCCCAGTATAGTGATGTTGTAGTACAGTGATTATTTCTTCTAGATCGATGTCCCGAATATATCTACGCAACCCTTATGATAAAAACGATTTCTTTAAATCGACTTAAAGAGGTTTGTTTTTTTATTCCGTTATTTTTATTTCACTATTCAGTTCCAGTATTTTTGCGATAAAGGTTTCATTCGTTTTCGGGCTTATGTAAATCTCATTGTATTTGTCATATTTTACGATCAGTCCTTTTCTTGATGTTGCCGGTCTAAATCCAATCCAAAGTGTTTTTCCTTTAATAATTTCGGTTATGCGGTCAACGCTGATTTTTCCATTAAAAGGTCCGCTTCTGTAAATCAGTCCGCTTTCTTTGGACAATTCATAATCAGTTCCAAAAAATAGCCAAAAGAGAAGCCCGATAACACTTAAAATTAGAATCAAAGTCCAATATTCGCCCTTTTCCATTTCTCCACGTATAATTCCCAGAATGGCAATTCCAAACAGGAATGTGTTTATTCCGATGATTATTATGCTGAACAATATGTCTTTTTTACTCTTGAATTTCATCTTTTCGGCTGTTTGTTATAGCCTATCCCTTTTTAGGACATCACTAAATTCATAAAAATATCGTTAACCTTAAGGATGGGACCGAACTAGCTATCTTTTATAAACACCTTTATTATGTGTAGTCTTTTTTCAGTATTCCATTTCAACGTTAATAGATGCAGCTCCATTTAGTTTTGACCAACTGCCTAAACTGTTTTCTCTTCTATACCCTTTTCCCTTTGTCAAAATTCCACCTAAGTCCACTATCGTCGGATTTTCAAAATTTGGTATGAATTCAATTCCTATAAAGAAGTCCTGTGAAATGTAAATATCCTTTTTATTCAAGTCGATATGTATCCAATCCGAATCCGCTTGAGTAGGTATTTCAGTAATAATGTTTTTAAGCACTATTTTTCTATGAGGTGTATTGTCTATGTTTTCATAAAAGTTAATTCTAACTTTAACTCCGTCTACTTTGGACCATTTTCTTAAGGCAAAATTTACTGCTTTAACTTTAATTTCTCCGTTCGGGACATTAATTCGTTGTGCGGCCTCAATAATATCATTGTTTTTTGAGATTACTCGCATTGATAAAATCTTGCTATAAGATTTAACTCCTATTTTCTTAGTTTTTCTTTTTTTATTTAAAATCACCACCTCAGGCAGTTCAGTAGTTTTAGGTCTCAAAACAATTGTGCGATTCGAGAAGTTTTTTGCTAAGACCCTGACTGAATAATAGTTTATATGGCTAATCGTTAGACTATCCGTTTCAAACTGTTTAGGAACGATCAAATTGAATTCTCCTCTCGGATTGGTTATTGTCCCTTGGTTTTTATCCAATATTCCAATATTTACAAATTCAATAGGTTGTTCACTATCGGCATCAACGATGATTCCGTTCATTACGATTTCCTGAGAAAACAATTGAAGACTAAACAGTTGAACTAAAATTATGATATAAAAATTCACTCTCATTTTTCAAATTTGCGCATAACAATAAAATACAAAAAACCCATTTAAACTTTTCGGCTGATTGAAAAAGTTTAAATGGGTATGCGGTAATTAATTTAACTATAGTTTTGGCTCCCAACCCTTGGCATATTCCCGTTTCCAGGATTGCATGGCCTTGTCGTTATTTAAGACCTTTCCCGTTTGGGAATCTACTTGTAAGGTTTCCCCGGCATCCTGGGCCATATTGCCCAAATGACATAACATGGTAGATATACTGGCATCTTTAATGTCGGAATGCAGGGTTGTATCTTTTCGTATGGCCTCAAAAAAGTTGCCCACATGGTTTACGTCCAAACCTCCTCCGCCTCTTGTATTCGTGGTGGCACTTTGGGTACCTTCCACTTCTTCCTTAAGGAGGTTTCCCTGAAGGTCGTAGAGTTGATAAAAGTTACGGTCCAACATTATTGAACCTTTGCTCCCGTAAATGGTGGCGCCTCTTCCCGGTCTTTTGGGTTTTAGTATTCCTCGGCTATGCCCGGTCCATGTAATGAACTTGTCCTCGGCAAAAGTATAGGTTACTTGCTGGTTGTCCACAAACTGCCAATCGTCATCATAGGTATATTTGCCACCGAAGGAAGTGACGCTTTCGGGCAAATCTACCCCAAGGGCCCATCTGCAGATATCTATTTCATGGGTGCCGTTATTGTGAACTTCTCCGGTTCCCCAATTGCGGAACCAATGCCAATTATAGGGGTGGACGTTATCCCGATATTCCTCTCGGGGAGCCGGTCCCTGCCATAATTCCCAATCCAAGGTTTTGGGAACGTCTATGGTTTTTCCTTTTCCTATAGAACCTCTATTGGCCGAATAATAGGCCTCACCTTTATAAACATTGCCTATGATACCGTTCCTGATATCATTTACGGCATTTATAGAGGTTTGCGCGGAACGCTGTTGGTTGCCCATTTGTACTTTTTTACCGTATTTCTTTTGGGCGGCGACCAGCAGGTCGTTTTCATGCGCATTATGGCTACACGGTTTTTCTACATAAACATGTTTGCCCGCCTGCATGGCCAATATGGCCATGGGCGCGTGCCAGTGTTCCGGAGTTGCGATAAAAACGGCATCTACATCCTTATCTTCCAGAATTTTTCTAAAATCCTTTTCTATCTTAGGGATATAGCCAATTTTCTCCTGGCACCATTGGTTGTGTTCTTCCAGGATTACATCGTCCACGTCGCAATTGTATAGGATTTTTGCATTGGTATCATTATGGATGGCCATAATATGGGCCTTTGCCCTGCTTCGGATACCAATAACGGCACAATTGATATGATCATTGGCCCCCATTATATTGGCATAGGATAGTTTAGGTAAAACCGAAGCCCCTAAAGTGATGGCGGCCGTACTTGCGGTTGTTTTTTTTATGAAGTTGCGTCTTGTGGTCATTGATTAATCGATTTTGATTTTAATGTTTTTAAAGGATACCCTGTCTCCATGTTCCTGCAATAAGATATGTCCGCTATCCGCTTCCCCGAAATTGGGCCATTTTTCATATTTGCTTTCAGAGACCAATTTCCTGTACTCAGGACTTTTACGCTCGTATTCCAATACCTTCATCCCATTGAGCCGGTGTTCCACATGGTTGTTCTTGGAAATAATATGGGCGGTATTCCATTCCCCGGGAGGGAGCATGGGTTTATCGGGATTGGCCATGATCAAGTCATATAAGGATGTTGCCGTTCTGCTCCCTTCATGATTTCCCAATTTGGCATCCGGGTGGCGGGCATCGTCCAAGATCTGATATTCCAACCCAATGGATGAACCGGGACCCTTGTTCAAGTCTGTATCTACATAATATTTGATACCACTGTTGGCACCTTCGGTAATCATAAAATCCAACTTTAGTTCAAAGTCACCGTATGTTTCTTTGGTAACAATATCGCCACCTGCTTCAGATTCACCTCCTTCGGAAGCCAAAACGGTAAGCACACCGTCTTTTATTTCCCATCCGCTTGGTGGAAAATCGTCCAGTCTGGCACCTCGCCAACCATTGGTCGTTTGGCCATCCCAAAGCATTTTCCATCCGTTTTTAATTTCATCGGCCCCTAGACCATTTTTGGTAATTATGGGCTTAACGGGCGTAGTTTTGGAATACTTGGACAAATCGTCCGTAAGGATTTTGATGTTTTTCCAGATGATTTCCGTGCCTTCTTGTTGTTGCTTTCCTATGCTGTGTACCTGCAGGCCAATAAATCCAGAAGCCGTTCTGTCATCTATAAGGTGTGCTGCGGGAACACTATTGATCCAGGTTTTAATGGTATCCCCGATAGCTTCAATACGATAGTGGTTCCAATCGTTTTGCTTAAAAGCTTTTTGTGCCGTAGGGTTGTTTTTGAGCGGATTTAGCCACCCTCTTCTGGCTTCATCATAAATCCCTGCGCTCCAGGCACGTTCAGAGGGGTCTATTTCAATTTGATAGCCGTGAAAACGACCGTTAAGGTAGTATGGAAAACTGTTACTACGTATTTGGATACCTGAATTCATGGACGGATCTACTTTATAATCCAGTTCTAGGATAAAGTCCCCGTACATCTTTTCAGAGGTCATAAAGGAATTGGGCGTATTATGTACGGTAGATCCCACGATGGAGTTGTCCCGTACGGTATAAATGGCCTTTCCGCCCAATTGTTCCCAACCGTTCAATGTTTTTCCATCAAATAAAGAAACCCACGGGGTATCGTCTTTGGGTTCCTGTTTGCAGCTTAAAAAGAAGCTAAAAGCAAAAATTGAAAGTAATAGAGTAATCGATTTTTTTCTCATAAAGAAATGGCTAAATGTAGTTTAATAGTTTGAGTACAAAAAAAGCGCCCATTTTGGGCGCCTGAATATACCTAATTTACACCAAACCTAATGTTCGTCATTCTTTAAATATTTCTTAAAATTTTGTTTAAATCTATTTAACCTTGGAATGGATACATTTCTTATATAAGAATTATTGGGGTTTCTTTTTTCGTAATCTTGATGGTATGCTTCGGCCTTATAAAATTCGGTAAATGCGACAATTTCCGTAACAATAGGGGCACCGTTATAAACATCCTGATCCTTTAATGCCTGAATGTAGCTTTCAATGATCTTTTTTTCCTTATCATCCTTATAAAAAGCGATCGACCTATATTGGGTACCGCGATCCGGTCCCTGACGATTTAGCGTTGTGGGATCATGGGAGCCAAAGAATACCTGGACCAGTTCTATAAAGGAAATCTCCTTTGGATCATAATATACTTCAACGGCCTCCGCATGCGTGGTCTTACCGTAACCCACCATTTCATAAGTAGGGTTTTTCTCTTTCCCCCCGGAATAACCGGAAATAACTTCCTTAACTCCTTTTACACTTTCAAAAATAGCTTCAACACACCAAAAACAGCCACTGGCAAAATATGCGGTCTCATATTTGCTAAGTTCTTGTAGACTGAGTTTAATTTCTTGTACTTCTTCCGTTTTTATTTCGGGATGATCCAAAACCGTTTTCTTTTTGGCATTGGACTGGCAACTGGATGTCATTAAAACGGCCATGGCCCATATTGTAATCCTCAATAGTCTCATATCTGGTTTCTTTTCATCTTTGTAGGCAATTTACGAAGTACTTACATGATCAAGGGTTAAAAAATGTTAAGGAAATGGATTGATAGCTTATTTTTGAACCATGTATGGGTTTGATGAAAAGTTAAGGACCGTGTCTGAATACCCCGTTCCGATTTTGGATAATGCTATTCCGATAAATGCGTATGTGCCTATTGATCTATCGGTTTCCAATCCAGAAATAAAGGAAAGGAATATAGCGGACCCCGCTGACTGCCAAGCTTACATTGATACTGTTTTAATGGCTGAAAAAGGGAGGGTCGCTTATGGCGGATATCTCGAAAAAAGAAACCTGTATGTGAATAAGCACAATTTTTCGGATAAAACTTCTCCAAGAAATATTCATCTGGGAATGGATTTTTGGTGCGAGGCCGGAACCAAAGTAATTACCCCTATGGACGGGGTGGTGCATAGTTACAAAAATAATACGACCCTGGGAGATTATGGCCCTACGATCGTTCTTGAACACCGATTAGAATCATATACTTTCCATACACTTTACGGACATTTGTCCGTTGAATCGCTCGATGAATTATATATCGGAAAGAAATTCAAGGCCGGATCCACATTGGCGAGATTGGGTGCTCCAAGCATTAATGTAAATTATGCGTCTCATTTGCATTTTCAAATTATCAGGGATATGGAGAGCAATTTTGGGGATTATCCCGGGGTATGTTCAAACGAAACCTTTGATTTTTATCTTAAAAATTGCCCCGACCCCGATATCTTATTGAAAATCCCTGGCTAATTTACCGTTAAACGACCTCATTTTTCCGGTAAGGTGTTTTTGGGCGGGGTGCCGTTAATCGAGTGGATTTTACACTTAATCCGAGCTTTTGCCCGATAACGAGAATCGGGTGCCCTTCACCGATCCACGACCCCTTGAAATACGCTTGCGCAAGTTATAATAGTGTAACAAACGCAAGTCATGAAAACAATAGCCACCATCATCTTCACCATCTTCATCGGGATCGCCGCACAGGCACAGTCCACCACTGCCGAAGTCAAGGTCGAGACTATTGGGATGACCATCGTTACCGAGACCGCTTACGAACTGGATACGGAGACCAAGGCCGAGGTTGCCAGGTTGTACAAGTTCAAGAACGCCAGGGTAAAGAAGGCCCTTTCCTTCACTACCAAAAGGAACAAGGCCAAAATGGCTTAATAATTTTACCAACTTAAATATGAGTTCCATCTGTAGAAATCAGATTTAAGAGTATCCATTCAAATTGATATGAATTCCACGGGTTACCTTCTAAAAGTATATGGCATTGATTTTTAACCGGGACGATTTTCTTAATAACAAAAAGATGGATAATGGGAAATCTTTCACGATAGGATTCCTTTATTGCGATCGTTGTTCAAGGCGTTAGGAATAATATTATTTTATGTGGAAGATATGTATGGTATAAACTCAAAAGGTGTCCTACCTTGAATCACATTAGATTATTTAGGGGTGAAGTTACATTCTAAAAAAGAAGGATGACAATGCGATTCAAATAGTATTTAAATAATTTTGTAGGAAAAAACATATAAACCAGATTAAGTGTATTATTTTATCGATTAAAGACAATTTGTTTTGTAGGAATTTTTAAGAGATTTTTGACCGTTCATCGAATTTTTGGTTGTTTGTCGATAAAAACAATCCTTTTGTCGATTTGAAAATCTTAAATCTGTAAACGGTGAGTTATCTATTCACCAAACAACCTACTAAAATGCGCTCTATTATTTTTTTATTACTTGTTATTTGTATGGGAACTCTCGCACAGGCTCAAAAGAACAAGCTTCAGGAGAAGGTAAAGATTATAAACATGCCCGTTGCGGTCAAGACCATTCATCCAACTAAAACGGCCGTCGGACAGTTCCCTACAATGACCGGAATCTATATCCTTAAACATTCCAGGATAAAAAAGGCACTTTCTTTCGAATTCAGGAAAAAGGAAATAAAACTGGTTTAATCGGCCGCTTTCTCTAATTTACCATAGTTTCCAGTACTTCCCAAACATTTTTGGCCACAATTTTTTGACCTTCCGCCGTAGGATGAATACCGTCCTCCAAATTAAGTTCCGGTATTCCGGCAACACCTTCCAATAGAAAAGGAATAAGGGGAATATCATTTTTTTTTGCCAATGTGGGGAATATATTTCTAAATTCAATAGTGTATTCCGGCCCCATATTGGGCGGAATTTGCATTCCTGCCAAAAGGATTTTGGTCTTTGGGTTTTTCTTCCGGACCAAATCGATTATGGCCTGCAAATTGTTTTGTGTCCTGGATAACGGGATTCCCCTAAGACCATCATTGCCTCCCAATTCCAATACAAAGATGTCTACTTCTTGCTTCAGGACCCAGTCTAGACGGTTGAGTCCTCCGGAAGTGGTCTCACCACTTAATCCGGAATTGATAACCGTATAATCAAGCTCCAAAGAATCTAATCGACGTTGGATCAGATTGGGGAAACCTTCCTCGATTTCCAAACCATAAGCAGCGGTAAGGCTATTTCCAAAGAACAGTATTGTTTTTTTATTGGAAACCGTTTTTTTGGCAGATACATCATTGCTTGATGCATTTTCCAATGTTTTCTTTTTAGGGGTATCACTACAGCCCAAAAAAAGTAAAACGATCAAAAAATAACGAAACTTTAATACTTTGTACATAGCCTATTCTTCTAAAGATCAAAATCATTTACTTATTTTGCTAGCTTGTAGCTAATGATTTATGACAAAGATATTAAACGTCCAGAACCTAAGGAAAACCTACGTTAGTGGCTCTAAGAATTTGACCGTTCTGGATGATATTTCCTTTGCTATCCCGTCTGGTGACACCTTTGCCATTGTTGGTCCTTCGGGAAGTGGTAAGACCACACTTTTGGGACTTTGTGCCGGATTGGACCGATCAGATGAAGGTACCATTGAACTTTGTGGCAAGAAACTGGGAAAAATGAACGAGGACCAACGGGCATTACTTAGAAATCGGAAAGTAGGTTTTATTTTTCAGGACTTTCAATTGCTACCAACGCTTACGGCTCTGGAAAATGTTAGTGTCCCCATGGAGTTACAGGGCGTATCCAATGCCAGTGTCTCCGCTATGGAACTTTTGGCAAAGGTAGGATTGGAGAACAGACATGACCATTATCCATCGCAATTATCAGGTGGGGAACAGCAACGAGTGGCTTTGGCACGTGCTTTTTCCAATAAGCCCGAGATTTTGTTCGCGGATGAACCCACTGGTAATTTGGATGAGGAAACCGGGGGAAAAGTCATCAAATTATTATTTGATCTTAACAAGGAAATGGGGACAACCTTGGTCATTGTAACCCATGACCTGGATCTGGCCGGAATGAGCAAACATGTTTTAAGGCTTAAAGGCGGTAAAATGATGATTAACGAATCCACTCCCGTATCGTGAACGAATTTGTCCAACCCTCCGGGGCATCCTTTAGATGGTTGTTGAAAATGGCTTGGAGAGATGGCAGGGCGAGTGGCAAACGTCTCCTTTTGTTCATGGCTTCCATTGTTCTGGGTATAGCGGCAGTAGTATCCATACAATCTTTCGGCGAAAATTTAAAAGAAAATATAGGGTTGCGGTCCAAAGTTTTAATGGGTGCCGATTATCGGATAGATAGCAACCAACCTGCCAATAAAAAGGTCCAGAGTATTATTGATTCCCTTGGTGGTGCAGATGCTATGGAAGTGAAATTTAACTCCATGGCCGCTTTTTCCAAAAATGGGGCGACAAAATTTGTTCAGGTCAGGGGAATGGAAGGCGATTTTCCCCTTTATGGAGAATTGGAGACCGAACCTTTGGAAGCTGCGCATACGTATCGCCAAAAGGGTGGAGCACTTGTAGATGCCACGGCAATGTTACAGTTTAATTTAAAACCTGGCGATAGCATAAAATTGGGGACCGTTACTTTTCCAATAATCGGTTCGTTGATCAAAGCTCCCGGAAGCATAGGTATAGGCTCATCAATTGCTCCCCCGGTAATAGTTCCCTTTCGGTTTATGGAACCTAGCGGTCTTTTGCAAAGAGGAAGCAGGTTGGAATATGATTATTATTTTAAGGCACCAGACGCAGATCTTGAAGCTTTGGATAAATTCGTAGACCCGCTTCTGGATGTCGAAAATGCGGATATGGACACCCATACGGACACAAGCCGACAATTGGGCCGGAGGTATGATAATATAGGTCGCTTTTTAAATTTAGTAGCTTTCATAGCCCTGCTCTTAGGTTGTGTCGGCATTGCCAGCTCCGTACATATCTATATCAAGGAGAAGTTAAGGGCCGTTGCCATATTAAAATGTCTTGGAGCTTCACGAAAACAGACATTCGTGATTTTTTTGATACAAATTATAGGTATGGGTTTAACCGGAGGTGGTATTGGAACAATCTTAGGATTGCTCTTGCAAAGATCTTTCCCATTTATGTTACAGGGGTTTTTACCCTTCGAAGTCCAAATTTCCACCTCGTATCAAACTATTGTAATAGGCCTTGTATTGGGCGTTTTCATGTCGGTCTTGTTTGCGTTGGCACCGCTCATAAGCACATGGTACGTCTCCCCCTTACAAGTGCTCAGGGTACAGGAAAATACGGATGTCAAATCCAGACCGGTAAGATTGGCCGTATTTGGATCCATACTGTTCTTTGTTTTTCTTTTTGCACTTTGGTTGCTGGGCAATTTTAAATTTGCACTGGGTTTTGTCTTGGGCATTCTGATTACTTTTGCCGTTTTATCGGGGATTGCACTATGGTTTATGCGAATAGTGAAAAGATACTTTCCAAAATCCTGGAGTTTTACCGCAAGACAGAGTTTATTGAATCTTTTTCGTCCCAATAACCAGACCGTAGTTTTGATATTGGCCATAGGAATAGGTACTTTTTTAATAAGCACGTTATACTTTACAAAGGACTTTTTATTGGCAAAAGCTACCTTGGAATCCAAGACCCAAAGCCCTAATATGATCATGTTCGATGTTCAGACCGATCAAAAGGAAGCCATCGCTAACGCCATAAGGGTAAAAGGGTTGCCGGTATTGGAGAACATGCCCATTATTACCATGCGGCTTCAAAAAATAAAAGACCGCAGTGCAAATGAGATAAGGCTTGATTCTACCTCTGGCATCAACAAATGGATTTTGAGTCATGAATTTAGAGTTACCTATAGGGATATGCTTATAAGTTCTGAAAAGTTGATGGATGGTAATTTTAACGCTGAAGTGCTTCCAAACAGGCCTATTCCCATTTCGTTATCGGATAATGTTGCAAGGGATGCCCAGGTCGTGGTGGGGGATACACTCTTGTTCAATGTACAGGGAATGCTCATGGAGACCATGGTGGGCAGTATCCGAGAAGTGGATTGGGGCAGGATGCAATTGAATTTTTCCATTGTATTTCCACCCGGGGTTTTGGAAAAGGCGCCACAATTTCATGTACTTGCGACCAATGCTCCCAATAAGGCCCTATCGGCAAACCTGCAAAAGGAACTGGTTCAAAAATTTCCCAATGTTTCTATTTTAGACCTAAGACAAATACTGTTGCTTATTGAAGGGATACTTGATAAGATTTCATGGGTCATTGGTTTTATGGCCTTCTTTAGTATTATTACCGGGATTATTGTGCTCATAGGATCTGTAAGGAACAGCAAATACCAACGCATAAAAGAGAGTGTACTGTTGCGGACCATTGGGGCCAAGAGTGAACAAATCCTAAAAATTATCGCTTTGGAGTATCTCTATTTGGGTGCTTTAGGTAGTGGCATAGGCGTTTTTTTAGCTCTGATCGGTAGTCAATTACTGGCCCGTTTTGTTTTTGAAGTACCGTTTGTTCCCTCTTGGATTCCATTTTTGATCGTAATGCCAGCGATTACATTATTGGTATTAGGTATAGGGTTGTCCAATAGTCGAACCATATTAAGGAGTCCGCCTTTACGAGTACTACGGAAAGAGATAGTATAGCCCGGTAATTTCATTATTTTATATACAGGGGGTTTTGTTTCCCTTAAACAAAAAAATCGAACCGGTTTTCCAATTTATTGTGTGTATTAATACGGATATCGATGTTGCTTTTCCGATTAATCACCTTTTTTTTCGGTAAGTTGATTTTTTCCTTAAACGCATTTATCGATACTTTTTCGCACTTTATCCTAACTTTTCGAATTGAACGAAGAATACTGTAATTCAGCGATATACGGATAAGTGAGCGCTGATATCGAGGTTATCTTTATATAACCCAAATCATTAGTATGAAAGCTGTTCTAACCCTAATCTTAGTTCTTTTCTTAAGTGCCACTTCTATGGCACAACAAATAAAAAGTAATGATGAAGTGGATGTTATTAAAATGGGCGTTGTTTTGGCTACTGGTCATAGTGCTGATATCACTTTTGAAAAGATTACGGTCAATACTCGGAATACAATAGTGCGTTTATACCGCTATAAAAATTCTCGGGTAAAAAAAGAATTGGCCTTTGTTACTAAGAAGAACAGGCCAAAATTGGCATGATACCTAAATTAATTAACCTACGGTACATCTGTACCGCTCTAAATTTAATGCTATGTTATTATTTGTTTTATCGATCCCCGTTGTTTTAGTAATCAGTCATTTGTTAATTTTTCCAAAGACCAAAGGAACGCTACGGCCCATTAAGGTTCCGGTAGATAAGCGCAGGCCGTAATCTATTTAAACCGGTTTGCGATACCAAATCGGCCCCGGCCCTTTTGAACATTTTAGGGGAAATTTGTCAACAAGGTATCGTTAAACAACCGGTGATAATTGTTGCTTTATTTCCTGAAACCTAATAATGTAATTGGTCCCTTTTTTACTATTGTCCCTTTTAATGGTTCCTTTTAGTTGCCGGGTCAAATTATGAATGAGTTTTAGTCCCAAAGATTTGGTGTTCTTATGGTTAATGGTCTCTGGAAATCCAATTCCATTATCCCCGATACTTAGTATATACTCTTTGTTTAACTCTTTTTTCAGGGCGATATGGATTTCCCCGCCTTTATCATTCGTCATACCATATTTTAAGGAATTGGTGAGTGCTTCATTGATCAATAGACCAAGGGGTATGGCCGTGTCTATTCCTAATTTAATATCTGGGATGTCTATTTTCAAATCGACTTTACTTTCTATGCCCTTGATAGATTTTATAAGGTATTCACCAAGTTCCTGCACATAGGATTTATATTCAATATGGGCTATATCCTTACGCATATAGAGCATTTCATGGACCATTGCCATAGAAATGACCCTATTTTGGGTACTTTTAAGGATATTTTTCATTTGGTCATCTTTTACATTTCTGGATTGAAGACTCAACAGACTGGATACGGTCTGCAAATTGTTTTTGACCCTATGATGAACTTCTTTTATCAATGTCTCTTTTTCTTCCATCTGCTGCATCAGCCCTCTTTTTGATTTATAAAGGGTGTTATGGGTCTTTAACAGGTTTTTTCCAAAAATATTCCCCAAAAGATACACAGAGAAAAGTACTGATAAAAGACTGAAAATATTTCTTGACCTTTCCGGTATTACGTTCTCCGTAAAAGTGAAATCCGGAATGCTTTGTGAAAAGATGAGTATGACCAGAAAGAAAATAAGGTTTAAATAAATCTGCCCATATTTTCTAGTAGTAACATAACCTGCAAATACAATAAGGGCCAAAGTGAATATGAAAGAACTGTTGATTCCACCACTATACAGGGTAATAATAAAGGCACTGATAAGTGCCATTACAGAAGAAACGTTATAAGTAAGCGTGAGTGAATCATGTCTTTTAAAAAACCATGTGTTTATAAGATTTAAAATTCCAAAGGTTATAAAAACAAAGGGAATAATTTCAGTAACCGATAGCACGAAATAACAGATAAGGGCAAACACCAAGGCCAATATACTTGATACATAGTTGACCTTTATAACAAGTTGAATCTTGTCTTTTAAGCGTTCTTGGTCAATATCAAAATCCTTCATAGCATCCGTTTAGTTATTTGGTTTTGGGAACTTTTGATATTGTAAAACTAATTATGTTTTGCATTTAAAAGCAAAACTTTTGTAAAAATTAAATCTCGGGAATAGCGGACGGCTTATATATGATGCGATAAAAAAGGCGACCGATAGGGCCGCCATTTGTGTTATCATATTGAGGATTAATCTTCTGTAAGTACCCATTCCCCTTTGTCGATAAGAGGTTCCGCCTGTTTGTATTTTACGGTTTTACTTTCGCCGGACATCACATTTTTAATGGTAACCCGTTCATTTCTGCCTATTTTCGGTCGCTCGCGTGTAATGGTCTCGGTAACTGCCGGGCGTTGTCGTTGCATTTGTCCGGCAGCTCTATTTTGTGCCGCCAGTTCATCGCTGTTCGGGATTTCTTCCTTAGTGGTCCTTAAATTATCTTTAGGGCGCCTTACATTTCTGGCTTCCTGGATTTCATTTGGATTTCCGGAAGGTAACTCTCCTTTAAAAAGAAAGGAAACCACTTCTTTGTTCACCTTCTCGATTATGCCTTTAAAGAGTTCAAAAGCTTCGAACTTATAAATAAGCAAAGGGTCTTTTTGTTCGTGTACGGCCAATTGAACCGATTGTTTCAGTTCATCCATTTTTCGAAGATGTGTTTTCCAGGCATCGTCAATAATGGCCAGGGATATATTCTTTTCAAAATCCGTGACCAATTGTTTGCCATCACTTTCGTACGCTTCTTGTAGATTGGTAACAACATTCAATGTTTTTACACCATCCGTAAAAGGTACTACGATGCGCTCAAATTTATTCGCATTGTCCTCATATACTTGTTTGATGACGGGAAATGCCGCAGCGGCATTGCGTTCCATCTTTTCTTTATAATGCTCGTAACCCGATTTGTATATTTTCCCGGTGATTTCCTGAGCACCTAACTTTCCAAATTCATCCTCGGTAACCGGTGAGGTCATGGAAAAGTACTTGATCAGTTCAAACTCAAAGTTCTTGTAATCATTGGCCGCTTTATTGCCTTCTACTATGACTTCGCAGGTATCATATACCATATTGGCAATATCCACTTTTAAACGCTCCCCCTGCAAGGCATGTCTTCTTCGCTTGTAAACGACCTCTCTTTGGGCGTTCATTACATCATCGTATTCCAAGAGGCGTTTACGAACCCCAAAGTTGTTCTCCTCCACTTTTTTCTGAGCGCGTTCTATGGATTTGGTCATCATACTATGCTGAATGACCTCACCTTCCTCAAGGCCCATCTTATCCATCATTTTAGCGACCCTATCGGAACCGAACAGGCGCATTAGGTTATCTTCCAGGGAAACGTAGAATTGTGAGCTTCCCGGATCTCCCTGACGACCGGAACGACCTCTCAACTGCCTGTCCACCCGGCGGGAATCATGACGTTCCGTCCCGACTATGGCCAGACCACCGGCAGCTTTTACGGCATCCGTTAGTTTAATGTCCGTACCACGCCCTGCCATATTGGTAGCAATGGTCACCACTCCCGGATTACCGGCCTCCGCAACCACGTCCGCTTCTTTTTTGTGCAGCTTGGCGTTCAATACATTGTGTGCCACTTTACGGATGCCCAGCATGCGGGACAGCAATTCCGATATTTCTACCGATGTAGTACCGATAAGCACTGGTCTGCCTGCCTTGCTCAGTTTGGTAACTTCATCGATTATGGCATTATATTTTTCTCGTTTTGTCTTATAGATCAGATCATTTCTATCATCTCGGGCAATGGGTCTGTTGGTGGGTATTTCCATAACGTCCAACTTGTAGATTTCCCAGAATTCCCCCGCTTCGGTAATGGCCGTACCTGTCATACCGGCCAGTTTGCCATACATTCTAAAATAATTTTGAAGTGTGACCGTGGCGAATGTTTGGGTCAGGGCCTCGATCTTTACATTTTCCTTGGCTTCGATAGCTTGGTGTAATCCGTCCGAATAACGACGGCCGTCCATAATACGTCCGGTCTGCTCATCTACGATCATTACCTTATTGTCGATGACCACGTATTCCACATCTTTTTCAAAGAGCGTATAGGCCTTTAAAAGTTGGCTCATGGTATGGATACGTTCACTCTTTACCGTAAAGTCTTTGAACAATTCCTCTTTTAATTCGGCCTCTTCCTCTATTTCCAGGTTCCGTTGCTCGATCTTGGCGATTTCCCCACCAATATCGGGCATTACAAAGAAGTCCCGGTCCTGCTCACCGGAAATGTAATCCACCCCCTTATCGGTAAGTTCTATTTGATTATTTTTCTCATCGATAACGAACAATAGGTCTTCATCTACTTTGGGCATTTCCCTGTTGTTGTCCTGCATGTAAAAATTCTCCGTTTTTTGCAACAGCTGTTTTACGCCCTCCTCACTTAGGAACTTGATCAATGCCTTATTTTTGGGAAGGCCCCGATAGACCCGTAACAATAAGAAACCGCCTTCTTTGGTATCCCCTTCGGCGATCAATTTTTTTGCTTCGGCCAAAACCCCGGTCAAATGTTGGCGTTGTTTTTGAACAATTTCGCCCACTTTGGGTTTCAGTTCATTGAATTCGTGTCGGTCACCCTCTGGCACGGGTCCAGAGATGATCAAAGGTGTACGGGCATCATCTACCAGTACGGAATCTACCTCGTCCACAATGGCATAGTTATGGGGCCTTTGTACCAAATCCTTTGGTGTATGCGCCATATTATCCCTTAGATAATCAAAACCGAACTCATTATTGGTCCCATAGGTTATATCTGCATTGTAGGCCATGCGGCGACCATCGGAATTGGGTTGATGATGGTCTATACAATCCACGGATAATCCATGGAATTCAAAAATGGGTGCCATCCAGGCACTATCCCTTTTTGCCAAATAATCGTTGACCGTTACCAAATGCGAGCCATTACCGCTCAAGGCATTTAAATACAGCGGTAAGGTGGCCACAAGGGTCTTACCCTCACCCGTCTGCATCTCGGCAATTTTGCCCTGGTGCAGGGCTATACCCCCAATAAGCTGTACATCATAATGTATCATGTCCCATGTTACTTCCTTTCCGGCAGCATCCCAAGAGTTTTTCCATATGGCCTGATCGCCATCTAGGGTTACGTAATCTTTACTGCCCGAAAGTTTTCTGTCATATTCCGAAGCGGTCAGGGTAATGGTTTTATTATGGGTAAATCGTTTGGCCGTTTCTTTTACCACGGCAAAGGCCTCTGGTAAAATAGTATTTAAGGCTTCTTCCGATAGTTTATATGCTTCTTCCTTTAGCTTGTCTATTTCGGTATAGATATCTTCATTTTTATCAATGTCATTGGATTCTTCTACTTCTTTTTCCAAAGTATTTATCTGTTCGGTCAACGCTTTATAGGAATCCTTTACCGTTTGTTTAAAGTCCAGGGTCTTTTGGCGCAACTCATCATGACTTAATTTTTCGAATTCGTTTTCAAATGATTTTATCTGGTTTACCAAAGGCTGAAGTTCCTTTACATCTTTTTTGGATTTGTCCCCAACAAAGGCCTTTAATACGGAATTAATGAAACTCATGTTCTATTTCAGTTAGGATTGAAACCCATGGTATGTAAAATTCCCATATGGATTTCAAAAAATTATTTGCAGACGGTAAATATGACCGACAATTCTATTAGACAAAAGGTATTCCAGTCTTTGTTTTGAATGGAATTTCCCTGTTAGACTGCCAAAATTACATAAAAAAAAAGCCTCCGAAGAGACTTTTATGCAGTAATTATGATGCTAAAATATTAATATTCGTCCTCGTTCCAAAGGTAATCTTCCTCTGTTGGATAGTCCGGCCAAATTTCTTCGATAGACTCATAAATCTCACCCCCTTCTTCCTCCATGGACTGTAAATTTTCAACGACCTCCAAAGGAGCACCGGTCCTAATGGAATAGTCTATTAACTCATCCTTGCTGGCCGGCCATGGCGCATCACTTAAATACGATGCTAATTCTAATGTCCAATACATGGTAATAGTTTGATTTTAAAATTTTTGCAAAAATAATTTTTAAAAATAAACAGCCAAGACATTTTGTAATTATTTATAGCTATTTATCAACATAATTTTTGCATTGATAAATTGATAACGAAGAAATTATGGAATTATTAGTCCTTTTTTTCAGGAATCCATTTCACTTCTTCTACTTTTAAGTCATTTGACAATTTTCGTGCCAAGACAAAAAGATAGTCGGACAACCTGTTGAGGTAAGATAAAATGGTATCGTCAAAAGGTTCATTTTCATACAAAAGTGTAGCCGTTCTTTCGGCTCTTCTGCAGACGGTTCGGGCAATATGACAGTATGACACGGTTGTATGCCCGCCAGGAAGGATAAAATGCGTCATGGGAGGGAGTTCACTGTCCATAATATCGATGGCACTTTCCAATATTTCAATATCGGTTTGCGAAATTTTTGGAATGTTCAAACGTTCCTTGCCGTTTTTTAGCATCGCTTTTTGAGGGTCCGTAGCCAAAATAGCCCCCAAGGTGAATAGCTTATCCTGTATACGGGCCAATTGTTTTTTGCTGTGTACGGCAATTTGTTGGTCACGTAATAGCCCCAACCACGAATTGAGCTCGTCTATAGTTCCATAACTTTCTATGCGCATATGATGTTTGGGGATGCGTGTTCCGCCAAACAACGCAGTTTTGCCCTTATCTCCTGTCTTGGTGTATATTTTCATTTTAAAATTCGGGTATCAAGTTCAAGTGTCGAGTTTAAAAAAGTTGATAAGTTCATGGATCGATCTGTTTGGGTTCTGGTATAAGTACTTTTTTGCCCACTGCCCACTGCCCACTGCCCACTGCCCACTGCCCACTGCCCACTGCCCACTGTTACCTATCCTTTATTCTTACGTTTGTAATTCCCCATGAATTCTCTGGACTTTCGTTCTTTAGACTTTCTCCGATTCATTATGCCGATTACAAGGTAAATGGCAAATAGAACCCCGAGTACAATGTAAATAGTATTATCCATCTTCTGATCTTCTTGATTAAAATTAGTGGTTTAAATCCGTATCTTAAAATGTTCTTTTGCCTGCTCCCTCCTAAAAAAAACAATACCACAATAATATAGATCTATGGTTACGGTAACTTGGTCCAGGTTTTTAATCGCTTTCCAGCGTTGTGTCCGTGCCTTGTTCTTGTAAATACCTTCCAATAATAGCAGGCTGTCATTATGGATATGTTTTTGGGAGACCGTTTTGAAAGGCTTGCTCAGGGCATCCGCATAGATAATATCAAAAGGAGATTCCCGATAGTTGAGATCTTGGAAAATTGAATCCAGTTTTATTTTTAATTCTTCGGAATGGTTTACCAACCCTACTTTTTTAACATCAAAATATGCTATGCTTTTAACCAGGACATTTTCAGTAACGGAAAGTTTCTTACTTCCTTTTTTATATAATCCTTTGGTCACAAAACTGTAAATGAAAGGGGAATGAACACCATGTTGGTTGGTGGCCGAGAACAGAAATTTTAAACGGGCAAGGAAGCGATACACTTTATCGGTGTCAAAATTTCCCAAATGTACTAATACCTTTCAACTTTGGTTTGAATGTTTTTTGAATTGTTTTGGCGACTTTGATGTTTTGTGAATTTTTATTTGGATAGGGCAAGCCATTCTAGAGGGTAAGGTATTAAGCCATTTTGGCCTTGTTCCTTTTGGTAGTGAAGGAAAGGGCCTTCTTTACCCTGGCGTTCTTGAACTTGTACAACCTGGCAACCTCGGCCTTGGTCTCCGTATCCAGTTCGTAAGCGGTCTCGGTAACGATGGTCATCCCAATAGTCTCGACCTTGACTTCGGCAGTGGTGGACTGTGCCTGTGCGGCGATCCCGATGAAGATGGTGAAGATGATGGTGGCTATTGTTTTCATGACTTGCGTTTGTTACACTATTATAACTTGCGCAAGCGTATTTCAAGGGGTCGTGGATCGGTGAAGGGCACCCGATTCTCGTTATCGGGCAAAAGCTCGGATTAAGTGTAAAATCCACTCGATTAACGGCACCCCGCCCAAAAACACCTTACCGGAAAAAGAGGTCGTTTAACGGTATTTAAATGGATTAAAAACTTTAAAAACCTTGTGTTTGATGATTAATAGATGGTTTTAAGTCAATTTTAGTTAAGAGAAATACTAGTGCGCTTCCATTTGTGCGGATAGTTCAAACCAACGTTCTGTTTTTAAATCAATGGAATCCGTAATTTCCTGAAGTTCTATGGAAAGCACATTGATTTCTTCTCCGGATAGGGAATCCCCTAAAAATTTATTCTGCATTTCTTTCTTTTTCCCTTCCAATTTTTGGATGTCCTTTTCTAGCTGTTTGTATTCCTTCTGTTCTAAATAAGATAGTTTTGTTCCCGAGTCGGGATTTTTCCATTGGGTCTTAGGGGTATTGGTTCGTGATTTTTGTTCCCGCTTTTCCATCACTTGGCTATCCTCATAAGCCCTGTAGTCCGAATAGTTGCCCGGGAAATCCTCGATTACTCCTTCACCTTTAAAAACAAATAGATGATCTACGATCTTGTCCATAAAATAACGATCGTGGGAAACGACCAGAAGGCACCCCTGAAAATCCAACAAGAAACTCTCCAATACATTTAGGGTAACAATATCCAGATCGTTGGTGGGCTCGTCAAGGATCAGGAAATTGGGATTCTGGATCAAGACCGTGCAAAGGTATAAACGTTTGCGTTCCCCGCCACTTAGCTTCTCTACAAAGTCATATTGTTTTTTTCGGTCAAAAAGAAAACGTTCCAATAACTGTTGGGCGGATATTTGCCTTCCTTTCATCAAAGGAATGAAATCCCCGAATTCCCGGATTACATCTATTACCTTTTGCCCTTCTTTAATGGTAATCCCTTTTTGGGTGTAATAACCGAATTTTATCGTGTCTCCCACCACTACTTTACCATTGTCCGGTTGATCTCTCCCTGTTAGAATATTCAGAAAGGTGGATTTCCCGGTACCATTTTTGCCAATAATCCCTACACGTTCCCCTTTGGTGAAACTATATTCGAATTTCTCCAGAATGGGTTTGTTCGGATAGGATTTGGAGACCTTGTGCAGTTCCAGTATTTTACTCCCCATCCGTTCCATGTTGAGCTCTAACTGTACCTGATGTTCTTTTCTGCGCTGATTGGCCCTTTGCTTTATGTCGTGAAAATCATCTATGCGCGATTTGGATTTTGTAGTGCGCGCCTTTGGTTGACGCCGCATCCACGCCAATTCTTTTTTAAAAAGGATCTCGGATTTATGCTGTTCTACCGCTTCTTGTTCCAGGCGTGCATCTTTCTTTTCTAAATAATAGGAATAATTGCCTTTATAGGGATAAAGTATCCCATTATCCAATTCCAATATTTCATTGCAGACACGTTCCAGAAAATAACGATCGTGCGTTACCATGAACAAGGTCATATTTTCTTTGGCAAAATAACCCTCCAGCCATTCTATCATTTCCAGATCCAGATGGTTGGTAGGTTCGTCCAAGATCAAAAGATCGGGTCTGTTGATAAGGGCATTGGCCAGGGCCAGGCGCTTTTTTTGCCCGCCCGAAAGCTTACCTACCTTGGCATTAAGATCTTCTAGCTTTAGTTTATAGAGGATTTGTTTGTACTGGGTCTCAAAATCCCAGGCCTCAAAACGGTCCATGGCCTCAAAGGCCTTTTGATAGGCCTCCGCATCTTCGGGGTCGGCCAGTGCTTTTTCATAATCGGAGATGACCCGCAATACTTCATTGTCCGATGCAAATATGGTTTCTTCCACACTCAGGTCAGGGTTCATATCCGGTTCTTGTGCCAAAAAAGAGACCCGAATGCCCTTTCTGTAGTTTACCTGACCGTTATCCGGGCTGTCCGCACCGGAAAGGATGTTTAAAATGGATGTTTTACCACTCCCGTTTTTGGCGATCAGCGCAATTTTTTGATCCCTGTTTATTCCAAAGGACAGCTTGTCAAAAAGGACCAGTTCACCATAGGATTTGGAAATATTTTCAACGGTAAGTAGATTCATGTTTTTTAAATTTCAAATATAAATGTCAGGCGTTCGGTTTTAAGTTTTTAATGGAACATCTTAATAAAAACGCATATCTGATTCCCAATGCCATAAGAATAAAAATAATCAATGGCGAAAAGATCTGTATTTGGAGTGTCCAAATAATCAGGACCAAAAAGAGAAGCCCCAATAAAGCCCATAGATAGTTGTTGCTCCATGATGGGATTGATTTTTTTAATACGATAAAAGCAAAAAATAGGTTCAATGGAAATGCCCAAAGGATATTAAAGTTATTGACCGTAGGCTTGTGGTCCGTTAAAAACCATAAAAAGAACAATAACAGGCCCGCAGCTCCCGTCATAAAAAATAAACCAAAATCCAGCCATTTGCTTCGAGTGTTCTTTTTAAGGTTGAGAAAGGTTACATACAACACTAGCATCAAGAATATGGAAAGCCAAAACATTGGTGACAGCAAAAAAATGGCAGCCCCAACAGGCATTTTTTCAGTTAAGATCAAATGATCTTTGGTTACTAAAGGCTTGTCTTTTATAGTAGTGCCGGATAATTGGCGATAAACATATTCCGGAAGGAACATATGCTCTTTTACACTGGCTTTTTTGTCAATGGAAGTACCCAAAGCCAGATCAATACCAAAACCGGACCATGTATTGGTCTTTACTTTTTGATGGATCAATTGGCGAAAGGTAAATTGTTCTTTCAAATGGTCATTGGCAAAATAAATTTTGTCCTTAAACACGGTTTTAAGGATTTCCGGGATTTTGGTAGCGCAATTATCAAAGAAAAAATCATACGAATAGTTCCTGTTTTCCGGCAAGAAATTGTTCTCTAGAAAGGTGAACAATTGTTTTCTTTCCTCTAAAGTAAGGTTGAGCATTTGTTCACGCACAAAACGGTTTTCCTGCCTATATTCCTCTATTAAGGAAGAAAACTTCCTGCCGCCCATGCTATAGGTTAATTGCCCTTGAATGAACTTTAAATAAAAACCATCCTCAAATGAAGCAAAATTGCCATAATCAAAAACAATGTCAAGGTCCAATGAAGGTTCCTGTATGCGAATAGCGGTATGTCCAAATTTGGAATAGAGATCATCGCCCGGCCCAAAAGTCAGTATACTTATTCTGGATAGGGAGGTCAGTTCAATTTTCTTTTGGGAAAAACCTATTGAACAAAAAAGAATAAAAACAAGGCCAATTTTTTTTAGCATCCACAATGAATTCGATCCATGGACAAAGATGCGAATAATAACCAATTTAATCCATAATGGTTTTTTATAATTCACTTGATTGAAAAAGGGTTTAAATAACGAAAGGAATTATAGTATTTTTAAGGTGTAATTTAAATCGGCACGCATAATAATAGTGCTATTGAACAAACGACCTTATGCAAAAACACATCCCCAATCTCATAACCCTTTTGAATGTCTTTTGTGGTTGTGTGGCCACCGTTTTTGCCGTTCAGAACAAATTGGAAGAGGCTGCATTATTTGTAGTGCTCGGTATCTTCTTTGATTTTTTTGACGGATTCGCCGCCCGAATCTTAGATGTGAAAAGTGATTTGGGCCTGCAATTGGATTCTTTGGCCGATGTGATCACCAGTGGCCTGGTTCCCGGGATCGTGATGTTTCAACTCTTGGCGATGGCCCAAACCGGAGATGGGGGAGTAGGGGAAGGCGTTGTTTTGCAAAACCCTGAAACATTTCAGATAAGCACTTTACTGCCTTTTTTTGGTTTTGTTATTACCATGGCCTCTGCGTATCGTCTGGCCAAGTTTAATTTAGATGAAAACCAGGTGTCCTCCTTTATCGGTTTGCCCACACCGGCCAATGCACTACTGATTTTATCGCTCCCTATGATTTTATTTTATCAGGATAACCATACTTTGGGTACTATTATTTTAAATCAATGGTTTTTGATGGGAATCACACTTTTAAGTGCCTTTTTGCTCAATTGTAACTTATCTTTGTTTGCGTTAAAATTCAAAAACTGGACTTTTAAGGACAATGCCTTACGTTACATTTTTCTTATAATGAGTTTGGTGTTTTTAATGACCATGCGGTTTTTGGCCATACCTTTTATCATTCTTTTTTATGTATTGAGTTCTTTGGTGAGCAATTGGGATTTGAGTGGTAAAAACTGAAAATAAAGCTGCTCACCGCTTTAAAGATACTAATGGAATGTCTGAAGAAAAACCACGCTTGGCCCGGTTAACGGCCATTATTACACAATTGCGATCTAGGCAATTGGTAACGGCAAAAGCCATTGCCGAAGAACACGGGGTAAGTATCAGAACGGTGTATCGTGACATTCGCACCCTTGAGAAGTCGGGTATTCCCATCATTACGGAAGAGGGTAGGGGGTATTCCTTAATGGAGGGTTTTCAATTGCCTCCGGTCATGTTTTCCGAAGAAGAGGCGAACGCACTCATCATTGCAGAGCATCTCATTCTTAAGAACAAGGATGCGTCCCTTGTTGAGAATTATAAAAATGCCATTACCAAAATAAAATCGATCTTAAAAAACAGCCAACAGGTCAAAACGGAGTTCCTTTCGGAGAGGATACAAGTACGAAACAATACCGATGATGAAAAGACGAGCGATTATCTGATACAATTGCAATCCACGATAGCCAATTTTCGCCTCGTTAAATTAAATTACGTGTCTTTGGATAATAAAAAGACAGAACGTACGATCGAACCTTTTGCGTTGTACACCACTCAGGAGAATTGGATTTTGATAGCATTTTGTAGATTGAAAAATGATTTTAGGGCATTTCGATTGGATCGAATTCAAAAACTTCAAGTTGGCCCGGAACATTTTAAACCTCATAAAATAACATTGGAACAGTATCTGGAAGCGTGCAGAAAAAAATGGGACCCACCCCTGACATAAGGTTGACACAGGACTCATTTACATTTGTATAAACTAAAAACAAGAGATTATGCAAAACGTAAAAATTGGCCCTTTTAAAATTATAGGAACCTCCGTAAGGACCAATAATAAAAAGGGTGGGGCAGGCCAACAAATACCGGAATTGTGGAATGAATTCATATCCGAAAACATAGCGGACAAGATTCCGAACAAGGTTGATGGTGCCCTATATGCACTGTACACGGATTATGAAAGCGATCATACCGGGTTTTATACAACGATTATAGGTTGTAAGGTGAAAAATTTAGATACGATTCCCGAAGGAATGATAGGAAAATCATTTGATGGCGGAAACTATGTACAACTATCTGCCAAGGGCGATTTAACCAAGGGAGTGGTCATTAACAAATGGCTTGAAATCTGGGAAATGGACTTAGAGCGTGTTTATACCGTAGATTATGAAGTATATGGGGAAAAAGCACAACATCCGGCCGATGCCGAGGTAGATTTTTTAATTGCCGTAAAGTAGATAAGATGGACCCGGAATCGGAGAATTATTATCTTGACAAGGAGGAACCTAACAAAGGTTGCCTCCTTGCATTGCGCAGGATAATTTTGGAACAGGACGAGAAAATTACGGAAACCCGAAAATGGGGAATGCCCTGTTTCTGTTACGGGAAAAATATATTTTGTTATCTCTGGACGGATAAAAAGACCGATGAACCTTACCTTCTTTTTGTAGCAGGGAAGTTTTTGGATCACCCTGAATTGGAGAAAGGGAGTCGTTCAAAGATGAAGATTTTCAGAATAAACCCCCATAAGGATTTGCCCGTAAAAACGATAGAGTTACTTCTTAATGAAGCCTTGAACCTGTACAGGAACGGTATTATTAAAACAAAATAAAAGAGATTTGATATATCTTTATAGGAGATTATTTTCCCCGACCGTATGAAAAATGA
Source organism: Maribacter spongiae (assembly GCF_047345125.1). Taxonomy (NCBI): domain Bacteria; kingdom Pseudomonadati; phylum Bacteroidota; class Flavobacteriia; order Flavobacteriales; family Flavobacteriaceae; genus Maribacter; species Maribacter spongiae. The sequence continues at coordinate 237,631 of NZ_JBLFEQ010000005.1, forward strand.
ATATGCCTTATTGCCAGATCGTGTAAAAGCGGCATTTATTGATAGCCTTATCATGGTAGCTGCTATGTATGCCACTACGGAGATTTTTGCCTTGTTCGAAGAAGTCCATGTTATTTTTAAGATCATTTCCGTTGCTTTTATTTTTGCCCTTTATGAACCGCTTTTTATTAGTTTTTATGGAGGTACTATCGGCCACTCCTATATGGGGGTTACCGTAAAACGGGATAGCGATAGTGGCAAAAATGTCATTTTTCCATTGGCTCTTCTGCGATTTATATTAAAGTATACTTTGGGATGGTTGTCTTTTTTGACTGTGACCGGCCATGAAAGAAAAAAGGCGATCCATGATCTGGCCGCAAATTCGGTCGTTCTAAAAACAAATGAAAAATAAGGTGAAAGTACATATTTTGCCACTTCGCTTTTAGCCCTCGGGAATTGCCCTTATCTTCATACCCCTGTAAACCCGTTTGAACCATTTACTTTGTCCAAAAAGGATACTTATACGAGCGCCCCTTGGTCTTATTTGCTATTGCTTATTTTGGCAGGAGAGACCGTTTTTATTCTTCCCTTTGTACTTGCCCGGGTATTTCGCCCTACGGTTTTGGAAGTTTTTGAATTGACCAATACCCAATTGGGATTATGTTTTTCTATCTATGGCATAACCGCATTGGTCTCTTATCTTTTTGGAGGTCCTTTGGCAGATAGATTCCCCCCTAGAAAGTTGATGGTGCTAGCCCTTTGGATGACGGCTTTGGGCGGGTTGGTATACGCCGCTTTTCCGGGTTATATGGTTCTTAAGGTACTCTACGGCTATTGGGGTTTTACCACCATCTTTTTGTTTTGGGCGGCCATGATAAAAGCTACCCGAATATGGGGCGGTTCCGCGGCCCAGGGAAAGGCCTTTGGATTTTTGGATGGGGGCAGGGGATTGGTGGGTGCCCTGTTCGGGGTTATGGGCGTTTTTATCTTTTCGATCGTTATAGGAGAGAAAACGATTACCGCGGATCTGGCGCAGAATAGGGAGGCTTTTCGCTACGTAATTTTAAGCTCGGTCGCCATGGTTGCACTGGTCGGGGTCTTGGTATGGTTTTTTATGAAATTGAAAACCGAAGAAGCACCATTGGTATTGGAAAAAATCACTATTTCAGAAGTGCGTACGGTTCTAAGGCTTCCTGCGGTATGGTTGTTAATGATTATTATTCTTTGTGCCTATGTGGGTTATAAGATTACTGATGTATTTTCGCTCTACGCCAAAGATGTAATGCTATATGATCAGGTACAATCTGCCCAAGTGGGGACCTTTCTTTTGTTTATTCGCCCTATAATAGGAGTGATCATCGGGTTTTTGGCAGATCGCTCCAAAAGTAGTATATGGCTTGGCGTTAGTTTTGTAATTACCTTTATCGGGGCTTTGTTGTTCGCTATCGGCTTAATCTCGGCTTTTACCACAATCTTATTCTTTATTTCCATTCTTGTGGTCGCCGTTGGTGTTTATGCGGCGCGATCATTATATTTTGCGGTGATGCAAGAAGGACACATTCCTTTAACACTTACCGGTACGGCCGTAGGACTGATTTCTTTGATAGGGTATACCCCGGATATTTTTGCAGGTCCCGCTATGGGTTATTTATTGGACCGGTATCCTGGGGCGGAAGGACACCAATTGGTGTTTTGGATGTTGGCCATTTTCTCTTTTATAGGGGGAGTAGCTTCTTTTTATTATTATTGGATTCACCGCAAATAAATGGCAACATCTCTATAAGGTTTAAAAATCCAACTTCTTTTTTCTGAGTTCAAAGTTCTGCCCCAGATATACTTTGCGGACCATTTCATCGGCGGCCAGATCTTCCGGGACTCCGGATTTTAAAATCCCTCCCTCGAACATTAAATAGGACCTTTCCGTAATGGCCAGGGTCTCCTGTACGTTATGATCCGTGATGAGAATACCTATGTTCTTGTTTTTGAGTTGTGCCACAATACGCTGTATGTCCTCTACCGCTACGGGATCTACACCGGCAAAGGGTTCGTCCAACAGAATAAATTTAGGATCCGTTGCTAGGGCGCGTGCAATTTCCGTACGTCTACGTTCCCCACCGGACAATAGATCACCCCTGTTTTTCCGAATATGCCCAAGACCGAATTCCTCTATGAGCGATTCCATTTTCATAAGCTGTTCCTTTTTGCTCAGCTTGGTCAATTGCAATACGCTAAGAATATTCTTTTCAATACTCAACTTTCTAAAAACGGAAGCTTCCTGTGCCAGATATCCTATCCCGTTTTGGGCTCTTTTGTACATGGGGAACTTGGTGATTTCCATGTTATCCAGATAAATCTTACCGCCATTGGGCTTAATAAGTCCAACGATCATGTAGAAAGAAGTAGTTTTTCCGGCTCCGTTAGGCCCTAGAAGACCCACAATTTCACCTTGGTTGACCTCTAAGGAAATACCTTTGACCACACGACGGCCACGATAGGATTTCATGATGTTTTCGGCACGTAATTTCATATGCTCAAATCTAAACCTATTTCAGGTTACGAAAAAGGTTTTATCGTTTATTTAACCTCGTTTGTTAGAATCCTCTTAGTATTCAATATGCTTTATATAAGTGGTTTGCCTTAAAGATTTTTATTGTTTTTCCTTTGCTTTTTTCGCTTCCTTTTTCGCTTCTCGTTTTAATACTCTGGCAGATATATAAATACTGATTTGATAAAGGATCAATACGGGTATGGCAACAATGATCTGGCTGGTTACATCGGGTGGCGTGATGACCGCAGAAAATATCAGTACGACCACCAAGGCTATTTTTCGATATTTTTTCATGATCGCGGGAGTTACCAGCCCCACTTTCGTTAAAAAGAAAATAATAATAGGCAATTCGAACAAAACACCACAAGCTATAACAGAAATTTTTATATTTCTGGCAAAAGAGTCCAAATCGATTTCATTAAATATTTGTTCACTTACTTGATATGTTCCCAAAAAGTTTATAGATAATGGGGAAACTATATAATATCCAAAAAGAACACCAAGAAAAAAAAGGATGGATGCGATAAAAATAAATCCTCTCGAATTTTTTCGCTCCTTTTCATATAGCCCCGGACTGATAAATTTCCAAAGTTCATAAAGTACATAGGGGAAACCAATGATAAACCCGGCCCAAATAGAGGCCCAGATATGGGCCGAAAACTGCCCGGCCATTTTCCGGTTTTGTATGGTAAACGGAAGCTCTTGAGCACAAAAAGTCGAATCAAAACCTAAGGACGTGGCGATATCACAGAAAAACCGGTATGTGGGAAAATCCATTCTTGAAGGCCCCAAAAGAAGAGTGTCAAAAATAAATTTTTTCATAAAGAACGCAATACATCCTATAATGACTATAGCGAGCGTAGATCGGATCAAATGCCATCTCAGCTCTTCCAGATGGTCTAAAAATGACATTTCGTTTGGTGGAGTCGTACTTTTTGAACCCATTATATAATACCTTCGTTTATTAAGTTGTGAAGATGAATTACCCCAACATAACTATCATTCTCCATGGCCAATAGCTGGGAAATACCTTTTTTCTGCATCAGTTCAAGGGCTTTGATCGCTAGAGTATCCGTAGTTACGGTTTTTGGATCGGCGGTCATGATATCCCTAGCGGTAAGTGCTTTGATATTGTCGTATTTGTTCAACATACGTCGTATATCACCGTCCGTGACGATCCCGACCACTTTTTCGCCATCTAAAACGGCGGTAACACCCAACATTTTCTCGGAAATCTCAACAATTACCTTTTTTACTTCCGTATCCGATTGAACCTTGGGAAGCATGTTGTTCTTTACAATATCCGCTACGCGCAAGTATAGTTTTTTGCCCAATGTGCCACCGGGATGGTATTTGGCAAAATCCGTGCTGCTAAATCCCCTAAGTTCCAGTAATACGATGGCAAGGGCATCCCCTATGACCAATTGCGCCGTGGTACTCGTTGTAGGGGCCAATCCATTGGGGCAGGCCTCTTTTTCCACAAAGGTGTTGAGTACGAAATCGGCCTGTTTGCCTAAAAATGAATCGGGGTTCCCCGTCATTCCTATCAATTTATTTTTCCCTCTTTTGATCAAGGGAACCAACAGTTTGATCTCTGGTGTACTACCGCTCTTGGAAATACAGATAACGATATCGTTGTCTTGAATGGTACCTAAATCCCCATGAATAGCATCTCCGGCGTGCATAAATATGGCAGGTGTCCCCGTAGAATTTAAGGTAGCTACAATTTTAGAGGCTATAATGGCACTTTTTCCGATACCGGATATAACGACCCTGCCTTTGGATGCGATAATACAGTTTACGGCATCTGCGAAATCGCCATTTAACAATTGGGCAAGATGACCAATGGCATCGCGTTCCGTTTCAATAGTTTTTCTGGCTATATCAAGAATGGTGTTCGCGGATGTCAATGTATTATTCAATTTATGAATTGTATTCCCCAAAGATTATCTTATCTTTAAGATTGCAAAATTAAACAAACTTAATTTTATAAGATGTTTAATAAGATAAGAATTTGAACTTGTCTTTTTGAGCTCTTATTTGGATTATATATCTTCATATTATATAAAATTGATACTTTGATAAATTGGAAAATGTAACACACATTACAGGGTTGGAGGAGATAGATTTACACGCCTCTTTAAAAAAGTATTTTGGTTTTTCCCAGTTTAAAGGTCTTCAGGAAGAGGTTATAAAGAACATCATCCAAGGTAAGAACACCTTTGTAATCATGCCTACCGGTGGGGGTAAATCCCTTTGCTATCAACTACCGGCATTAATGCAGGAAGGAACGGCGATTATCGTATCGCCCTTGATCGCCTTAATGAAGAACCAGGTGGATGCCATTAGGGGCGTGTCCTCGAACGACGGGATCGCACATGTATTGAACTCTTCCTTGAATAAGACCGAAATAAAACAGGTAAAACAGGATATAACGGATGGAATCACAAAACTGTTGTACGTGGCCCCGGAATCCCTGACCAAAGAGGAAAATGTAGAGTTTTTGCGTTCGGTGAAAATTTCTTTTGTAGCTGTTGATGAAGCGCATTGTATATCGGAATGGGGGCATGATTTTAGACCGGAATACCGCAATTTGAAGGCTATAGTAGCCCGGTTGGGAGGTTGTATCCCAATAATAGGCCTCACGGCCACGGCAACCCCAAAAGTACAGGAGGATATCATCAAAAACCTGGGAATAAACGACGCCAAACTTTTTAAGGCATCCTTTAATAGACCGAACCTTTTCTACGAGGTACGGACCAAAACGGAAAATATAGATGTGGATATTATCCGTTTTGTAAAACAAAATACCGGAAAATCAGGGATTATTTATTGTTTGAGCCGCAAAAAAGTTGAGGAATTGGCTCAGGTATTGCAGGTAAACGGAATCTCTGCCGTTCCCTACCATGCCGGGTTTGATGCAAAGACCCGCTCTAAATATCAGGACATGTTCCTAATGGAAGATGTTGACCTTGTAGTTGCCACGATCGCTTTTGGTATGGGAATAGATAAGCCAGACGTTCGTTATGTCATTCATCATGACATTCCCAAAAGCATTGAAAGCTACTACCAAGAGACCGGTAGGGCGGGAAGAGATGGGGGAGAAGGCCATTGCTTGGCGTTCTATTCGTATAAGGATATTGAGAAATTGGAAAAATTCATGTCCGGAAAACCCGTAGCTGAGCAGGAAATAGGAAATGCCCTATTACAGGAAGTGGTTGCCTATGCGGAAACCTCTATGTCCCGTAGAAAATTTATGTTGCATTATTTTGGGGAGGAATTTGACGAGAAAAATGGCGAGGGAGCGGATATGGACGACAATGCCCGAAACCCAAAGGAAAAACAGGAAGCGAAGGAAGATGTGCTAAAATTGCTCAAAGTAGTCCAGGGCACTTCTGAAAAATTCAAATCCAAGGAGATCGTAAATACCTTGAGAGGAGATAGCAATGCCATAATTGCTTCCCATAAAACCAACGAAAAGGATTTTTTTGGAATAGGTTCGGATAAGGACAAGGGCCATTGGATGGCCTTGGTCCGCCAGACCTTGGTAGCCGGACTCTTAAAGAAAGAAATAGAGCAATACGGTGTACTCCGTATTACGGACGCAGGTAAGGAATTCATGAAGGAACCATCATCATTTATGATGACCAAAGATCATGTGTACAATGCCGAGAATGACAATGCCATAGTTGGAGCGGCAAAGTCCGGAGGTATCGCCGATGAAAAACTATTGAAACAGCTCAAAGATTTAAGAAAGGTACAGGCCGATAAATTGGATGTTCCGCCATTTGTAGTCTTTCAAGACCCATCCTTAGAAGATATGGCATTAAAATATCCTATTTCGCATGAGGAAATGTTGAATGTACATGGTGTGGGCGAGGGCAAGGCCAAAAAATACGGAAAACCCTTCTTGGATTATATAAAGACTTACGTAGAGGAAAATGAGATTATACGGCCAGATGATCTGGTCGTAAAAAGTACCGGTGCCAATTCTGGCCTAAAACTGTATATTATCCAAAATGTAGATCGTAAATTACCGTTGAATGATATTGCTTCGGCCAAAGGATTGGAAATATCGGAATTATTGAAGGAAATGGAGCAGATCGTATTTAGCGGGACCAAACTTAACTTGACGTATTGGATAGATGAGGTTTTGGATGAGGATCAGCAGGAAGAAATCCATGAATATTTTCTGGAAGCCGAAACGGATGACCTGGAAGAAGCAATGAAAGAGTTCGATGGGGAATATGAAGATGAGGAATTACGGTTGTACCGGCTTAAATTCATCAGCGAAATAGCCAATTGACCTTATATGCCGAGCAATTACAATATATATTTACCTTAAAAAATTTCCCGTAACAAACAAAAAAACCCCTCAAACAACAATATAATTATTTGAGGGACTTTTATTTATACGGTACTCAAGGTGTGGAAGCTCCACTGCCGCCGTTCCCTTTGGCCCTTCTAAGTTGCCTTTGGATTTTTTTGATTGCGGATTCTATTGATTTTTCCGGTTCGATAATATTGTATTCCCCCCAAAAATCGGGATCTGCAAAACCAATGGCCTCATCACTTAATATAATGTTAGATTTAATGCGTTCCTTGGATTTGGGAATGGTATTTTCCAAATTCTTTTCCCAATCCGTAATGGCCATTTCACAGCTCATGCTGTATACGGAATTGAACAATCTTTTATCCCAATTTATCTTAAATTCCATGAGTACGTTGCTATACCCATAATACCATTTCCCGTTTTTTTCCCTGTAATCTACCCTATAGGCTATTTCTGTTGGCCATACTTCTGCATTCCTGGGCTTTTTACGTACAAACATCTGCGATGCCAATTTCCTGTTTGCAACATTCAGGGAATAAATGGCACTGGTCAATATTTTATTTTCGGCATCTATATAGAGTTTACCCTTGAATAGTGGTGCCGTGATTTCCGGTTTTTGATGAAAATCGATAACGTAGATCAGTTTATCGTTTACCCGGGTAGAGCTTTCAAATGAAAAATTATAATCACTTATGGATTCATGGGTAAAAATATAATCCGGATATTTTACAATATCCAGAAATAATGCATTAAAAGGTCCTCCCTGTAATTTTAAGGCAACGGTGTCCAACTTGCTATAATCGGTACTTTTACGGGCCTTATACAATTTTAAGGCATCCCTTCTTTCCGAGGAATAGGGCATTTTGTATATATTGACGACCGCTTCCGATAGGCTTACATTCTTTTTACGCTTTTTAATGGTCTCCCTATAAAAAGCTGTCATTACCGTGGGGTGGTCAATATAATTTTCTCCACGCTTTTTAAGTGTCTCACGTACCAATGCTTCAGCATCCTTGGGGATGCTTAGACTTATTTCTGCAAGTTCGGTAACCGACTCGTACATTAAAATTTTATTCTTGCCTTGATTTAAGCCGGACAAAGGCAGGGTCAGGGATTTATAGCCCAGAAAGGATACGATAACATTTGTGCCGATACTACCATTGGGTACCTTTAATAAAAATTCTCCTTCCGTATTGGTAATCGTGCTTATATTGGAGCCTTCCACGGTAAGTGTGGCAAATACCAAAGGTTTTTTCGTTTTGCTGTCCGCTATTTTCCCCGAATATTCCTTATAGGTGGGTTCTTGTGCGGTCAATAAATTTATCGATCCGACCACCATGAACATAAGTGACCAAATCCAAATGAGAGATGTTTTTCTTATGTGATATAGTATTGCGTACATAAATGAGGAGTTTTATAGAATTTGCTTTTTTTCTTAATCCAAATTAGTTCTTTTTGGACATATATCTATGATATTTAACGTATTGATTAGATTTTTGAACATTAAACGTTCCAAGAGGGTTTTTTTCCGTAACCCCTGTTTAGATTTCAAATCATTAAGGAATTGGAGCGTTTACTGGGTATTTATTTTGTTGGACGTGAAAACGTTTTGATCCGAATATTGGAATATATCATGTTCAAACCCTTGTTACTATCCCTTGTTACTATACATTATATAAGAAGATTGGCTATGGCAAAAGGTGTTTTTGGACGGTTGGGAGAAATATTTATTTATGGGTTTTGGAAGAATCGTTTACAAGACGGTTTATTTCTCTGAGCTCATCAGTTGTAATATCTCGCCATGTACCCACAGGAAGATCTAAATGCACGTTCATAATGCGGATACGTTTCAGTTTTTTTACCTTATAATCAAAATATTCGCACATACGTCTTATTTGCCTGTTCAAACCTTGGGTAAGGATAATCCTGAATTGATAGTTGCTTACTTTTACAACTTCACATTTGCGGGTAACCGTATCCAGAATTGGGACACCGTTTCGCATTTTCTTTATAAAGTCCGAAGTAACGGGTCGATCTACCGTGACCAAATATTCTTTTTCATGGTTATTCCTGGCTCTGAGTATCTTATTGACGATATCCCCGTCATTGGTCAAAAAAATGAGGCCTTCACTAGCTTTATCCAATCGTCCTATGGGGAAAATCCGTTTAGGATAATTAATGTAATCTATAATATTATCTTTTTCGACCCCGGTATCCGTAGTGCATACAATGCCGATAGGTTTATTAAAAGCGATGTAAACCGATTCATTTTGGACATTTTTTATAAGTTCACCATCTACATGAACCGTATCGCCGTTACTGATCTTTGTCCCCATTTCCGGAACTTTCCCATTAATGGTGACCCTACCTTGGGCTATGAGCTTATCCGCTTCCCTACGGGAGCAATAACCTGCTTCGCTCAAATATTTGTTTATTCTGGTCTGTTTTTGAAAATCCATAAACTCCGCTACATAGTTGCAAATTGAAAATTGACGGTGAAAATGCCACAAGTGTAATTATTTTGCTTTAAATGATCCATATTCAATGGTCTTGTTTTGTTTATTTTTTTCGATTCATTTCTAATTTGTGGATTTCCCTGCCCAATTCGGCCAAAAAAGGCATGCCTACAGTATCATATTCATAAAGGTTGTCATTGAATATTCCATTTTTATTGACCAAGATCGTTGCCGTTAAGAAAAAATCCACATTGTTCTTCTCATCCTTTATATAGGCACAATCCGTAAGCGTACCATACGCAGATCCGGTCTTGTTGTAAATTTCGATATGATCGGGAATAGGACCCTTGGTGTCCCCGAACAAAAAGAATTTGCAGTATCCGTCATAATATTCAATAGCGTCATACCCTATATTTTTTGGTAAGGTATGCATTGTTTCCAATAAAAAATCATGTTGTTCCCGAGATAAATTAAATCGCTCCGAGGGTCTAAATTTTTCCGGAAAGATAATCCGTTTTAACAAGGCATGCTGAGCAGTTACGGGATAGTAATTTTTTAAACCGAAATCAAAAGGTTCATGAACCAAGGAACCATCGTCATAAAAACCGGTTCCTTTTTCAAGATTATCTATTTTCAAGGGAATGGCTGCCGTGTTCTGTGTGGGTTGGGTTGGAGCCGTTGTACTATCGTTAAGATATATAATCAAGGGTTTGGTCATTAAATCATCCGTATGGTATCCTACCCTATGGGAAATTCTTACTGGCTCAATACCTTTTCTATGTAGCTTGGAATTGATGGTATCCTGACCCAGAAATTCCATGAGCCTATTATTGGCCCCATTGTCACTTATTGCGAATATTTGGGAAATATCTTTTGCAAAGGTTGTTTCTATAGAATCCCCTTCTATGTAATAATTGGTGTTTCGGTTTAAGGAATCGACTGCGTTTAGTCGCTCCAATGCCAATACGGCAATTGGAAATTTTATGGTACTGGCCGGGTAGAAATAATTGTTCTTATCTACTTGGAAATCATAGTCGGAAAAAGAGACACTATCATCTTTTCTATCTATTTGGGTATATCTGATTTGAATTTCATACCGTTCCACACTATCCATGACCCTTTTTATATTGGGGTTTTTGGAGGATAGGGCCATTTTAAGGATATTACTGTCCGTTATATGGTCTTTACATGCCGTAAAGAAAATAGGGAATACTATTAAAAGAAAACGGATCTTCGCCATGTGTAGATGATTTAATCGATGTACACTTCTCCACGGTGTGGTTTTAAAGCATCTCTAATGGCGATCATAACGGATTCATCAACGACCATAAATGCTAGACTATACATATCGTTGACCTGTTGATGCCCCGTAATGCATGGTTCCATATTTTCTAAGACAATGAATTCCTTTAAATGCTTCTCATGGTGCTCTGCCGTTTTAAGGGCCGCCGATCCTCTAAAATCCCAAATAAGCTTAATTTTTCTGCCCAACTTTTAACTTTGTATAAGGGGATTTGCGCTATGGATGTGCCAACAAATCACCGGGCTAAAATAATAAATTCTGACCATCGCCCATAAAATTGTGTTAATCAAGGCAAGGAGCGTTTGCTCAAGATGCCGTATTTACTATTTTTGCGAGATGTTTTTTTCCGAAAGATATAACAGGATTACCAATTTGTCGAAATTTCTATATGTAAGTATGGCGGTTTTGCTTTTTGCATCCTGTGACCCCTATTTTAAAACAAAGGAAGAAAAGCGGGTTTTGGCACGTGTGGGGGAGGACTATCTTTATTTGGAAGATGTTGCGCTACTTATTCCCGAGGGTATGGCAAAAGTTGACAGCATCTCATTTGTTACGAATTATATAAATAATTGGGCAGCCGATCAGTTGTTGTTGTCAAAGGCCAAGATAAACCTTCCCGAAGAAAAACTTTCCGAGTTTAATGCGCTGGTAGAAAATTACAGAACCGATCTATATACACGGGCTTACAAAGAAGCCTTGATTTCGCAAGGTTCGGACTCTTTAATTTCCGATAGTCAGTTACAGTATTTTTATGAACAGGAAAAGGAGAATTTTAAATTAAAGGAACGTATTGTAAAAGTCAGGTTTATAGAATTGCCCGTAAACTTTTTGAACAAAGAGGAAGTGAGTACACGTTTAAGGCGATTTAAAGAAGAAGATGTCAGGTATTTGGACTCCATAGGGGTTCAGTTCAAGAAACTGAACTTTAACGATTCCATTTGGGTAAGATCTTCCCGCATCTTTGAAGAAATCCCGCCAATTACATTCGAGAATCAAGACCGCTACTTAAAAAAATCACAATTTTTTGAATTGAAGGACTCGTTAGGGGTATATTTGGTTAAAATAGAAGAGGTAAAAAAGCTTAACGAAATAGCACCTTTACCTTTTGTGGCACCTACTATTAAGCAAGTTTTGTTAAGTCGCAGAAAAATAAATTATCTGCGAAAATTGGAAACCGAAATCATAGATGAAGCGATCAAGGATAAGGAATTTGAAGTTTATACAGATGAAAAATAAATCATTAACAACGCTATTGACCATCTTGCTGTGTGCAATGGGAATGGGGTATGCACAGGATGTTGCATCGGACAGTCAGGAATTACACTCAGGGAACGCTACAGAAGCGGTTCAGGTCAAAAAAGATACTTCAAACAGTTTTAAAAGGATAAAATTGGACGGGATCGCCGCAGTAGTGGGGGATCATGTTATATTGGATTCGGATGTTGAAAAAACACTGATCGACCTAAAAAGTCAGGGAGCGTCTACAGAGGGAGTAACCCATTGTAGTCTTTTGGGCAGGTTAATGGAAGATCGTTTATACGCACACCAGGCCGTGCAGGATAGTATTTTGGTTTCCGATGATGAGGTCAATGCCACCAGTGACCGTCAATTACAACAATTGGTACAGCAGATCGGCTCTATGGAAAAATTGTTGAAATATTATAAAAAGGAGGACGAGCAAAGTTTTCGTGAAGAATTGTACAAGATTAATAAGTTGCGCATGCTTTCGGAAAGAATGCAACAAGATATTGTAAAGGACATTGAAATTACCCCGGAGGAAGTAAGGCAGTTTTTCAATAAAATACCCGAGGATGAACGCCCCGTTTTTGGTGCGGAACTGGAAATAGCTCAAATAGTAAAATCCCCAAAACCTACAGATGCCGAAAAACAAAAAATTATAGACAAATTAAATCAGATAAAAGCGGATATAGAGGATAATGATTCGAGTTTTAGCGTAAAGGCCATTTTGTATTCCCAGGGTCCTTCAAAATCATCGGGAGGACTGCTTCCGAGCGTCACTAAAAAATCCCAGTATGTCAGTGAATTTAAAGATATGGCCTTTAGTTTGCAGGAAGGGGAGATTTCTGAACCCTTTGAGACCCAGTTTGGATATCATATCATGTTGGTGGAAAAAATTAGGGGTCAGGAAAGAGATGTACGCCATATTCTTTTGCGGCCCGAAATTTCACAAGAAGCCCTGAACGAAGCTAAATCCGAATTGGATAGCATACGCCAAAAAGTGATGGACGGGAAATTTACCTTTGCAGAGGCCGCCTTGAATTTTTCGGATGAGAAAGAAACCAAATTTGATGGAGGACTCCTAAGAAACCCCGTAAATTTTGATTCCCGTTTTGAACTTACAAATATGGATCCAAATCTATATAATCAGGTCAGAAACCTAAAAGATAATGAGATTTCCTATCCAATACTGGAGCAGGATCCTAGGGGTGGAGGAGCAAAATATAAAATTTTAAGGGTTACTAATAGGTATGATGAACATGTAGCGGATTTTGCCCAGGACTATGTAAAGATCCAAGAATTGGCCAAAACGGAAAAACAGTTCAATGCCATTAAAAAATGGTTGGCCGAACATATTGAGGATACTTATATTAGCGTTAACGGAGGGAATAAAGAGTGTGATTTTGCCAATAATTGGTTAAAGCAATAACAATATGTCAGATGTTACTGCCGTTGATCAACTGGTCAAAAAACATATTGCCTTAAAAAAGGAGATAGCTAAGGTAATTATTGGCCAGGATGTTGTTATAGAACAAATTCTATTGTCTATTTATACGGGAGGCCACTCTTTGCTTATAGGTGTTCCGGGGCTTGCCAAGACCTTAATGGTCAATACCATCGCCCAAGCTTTGGGATTGAATTTTAAGAGGATACAGTTTACACCGGATTTAATGCCGAGCGATATCCTTGGAAGTGAGATATTGGACCAGCATAGGAATTTTAAGTTTATCAAGGGACCGGTATTTTCCAATATTGTTTTGGCGGACGAAATCAATAGGACGCCCCCAAAAACCCAAGCCGCTTTGTTGGAAGCAATGCAGGAAAGAGCGGTTACCATAGCGGGACAGCAGCATAAATTAGAGTTGCCCTATTTTGTTTTGGCTACCCAAAATCCTATTGAACAGGAAGGGACCTATCCATTGCCCGAGGCACAACTGGATCGGTTTATGTTCGCTATCGAGTTAAAATACCCTTCTGTGAAAGAAGAAATTCAAGTGGTGAAAAATACGACCACTATTGCGAAAGGAAGCGTAGCCCCACTTTATAATGCCAAAGAAATATTGGAGATTCAAGATTTGGTACGTCGTATTCCGGTTCCGGACAATGTAGTGGAGTATGCCGTTGAACTTGTCAATGCTACAAGACCGAACATGGATTCGGCTTCAGGTTTTGTGAAAAACTATGTGGATTGGGGTGCAGGTCCAAGGGCTTCGCAAAACTTAATCCTAGGTGCCAAGGCCAATGCGGCCATACACGGAAAATATTCCCCTGATATTGAAGATGTGCAATCTGTGGTCTATGGTATTTTAAGGCATCGGATCATAAAAAACTACAAAGCTGAGGCAGAAGGTATCTCGGAAGAGGATATTATCGCCCATTTGCTGGAGCATACCGGTGCAATCTAAAAAAAACTAAGGCCCCGTAACTGCTAGAATGTCTTGTACATAGCATTCATATACTCCAAGATAGTTAGTTTCGTATATTGAGAATTTATCGGATTTCCCTTAAAAATTTGGGCAATGTTCCAATAATGGCACAGGCTTATAAACATTTCTTCAATAGACCGGTAATCCTGATCCAAAAATTTTATTTGCCCCTAGTATTTTCTTAATTTTACGAAATTGCTATAACCTAAAAAAGATAAATAATGGCATTTGACATTGATATGATAAAAGCTGTGTACGCCAACATAGCTGAACGTGTGGACAAAGCCCGTGAAATAGTGGGAAAACCATTGACCCTTTCCGAGAAAATTTTATATTCCCACTTATGGGACGGTAATCCTGCCAAGGCATTTGTGCGTGGAAAAGATTATGTGGATTTTGCCCCAGATCGTATCGCATGTCAAGATGCAACCGCCCAAATGGCATTGCTTCAGTTTATGCAGGCCGGAAAACCCAAGGTTGCCGTACCAACAACGGTACACTGTGATCATTTGATCCAAGCAAAGAACGGGGCGGAAGCGGATTTAAGATCGGCCAATTCTACCAGTGCGGAAGTATTTAACTTCCTGGAATCCGTTTCAAATAAATACGGGATAGGATTTTGGAAGCCCGGTGCCGGTATTATACATCAAGTAGTACTTGAAAATTATGCATTTCCAGGTGGAATGATGATCGGTACGGATTCCCATACCGTTAATGCGGGTGGTTTGGGAATGGTGGCCATTGGAGTTGGTGGTGCGGATGCGGTCGATGTTATGGCCGGCATGGCTTGGGAATTAAAGTTTCCTAAACTGATAGGTGTAAAGTTAACGGGAACCATCAGTGGATGGACGGCCCCAAAAGATGTGATATTAAAAGTAGCCGAAATATTGACCGTTAAGGGAGGTACGGGAGCCATTGTGGAATATTTTGGTCCAGGTGCCAAGGCATTGTCATGTACCGGAAAGGGAACCATTTGTAATATGGGAGCCGAAATAGGAGCTACCACTTCTACTTTTGGTTATGACGATTCCATGGAGCGTTATTTAAGAGCAACGGACAGGGCCGATGTAGCGGATGCGGCAAACACAGTTAAAGAATATTTGACCGCGGATACAGAGGTATATGAAAATCCGGAACAGTATTTCGATCAGGTAATAGAGATTAACTTATCGGAACTTGGCCCACTTTTGAACGGTCCTTTTACACCGGATCTTTCAACCAATGTAGGAAAGGAAATGACGGAAAAAGCAGGAAGTAATGATTGGCCCGTTCAAGTAGAATGGGGATTGATCGGTTCCTGTACCAATTCATCTTACGAAGATTTGTCCAGGGCTTCCTCTATTGCCCAGCAAGCGTTGGATAAAGGATTGAAAATAAAAGCGGATTTGGGCATTAACCCAGGATCCGAACAAGTACGGTACACGGCGGAAAGAGATGGGATCTTGGATACCTTTGAAAAATTGGATGCTAAAATATTTACCAATGCCTGTGGTCCCTGTATAGGGCAATGGGCGAGGTACAGCGATCCAAAGAATGCCCCTAAGAACAGTATCGTACATTCCTTTAATAGAAATTTTGCAAAACGTGCCGATGGAAACCCGAATACGCATGCTTTTGTAGCATCTCCAGAGATAACGGCCGCTATTGCCATTGCAGGGCGTCTGGATTTTAATCCTGTTACGGATACACTTATCAATGAGGATGGCCAGGAAGTGAAGTTTGACGAACCAACTGGATGGGAACTCCCTCCAAAAGGTTTTGAGGTGGAAGATGCAGGATTCCTTCCTCCGATGGAAGACGGCTCGGGAGTTGAGGTAGTGGTAAATGGCGATTCGGAAAGGCTACAGCTATTAACACCTTTTGTTCCTATAAAAAATCAAGAATTGAAAGGTGCAAAACTACTGATCAAAGCTTTTGGAAAATGTACAACGGATCATATATCCATGGCAGGGCCTTGGTTGCGTTATAGAGGCCATTTGGACAATATTGCCAATAATACGCTGATCGGTGCAGTGAATGCGTTTAACAAGAAAACGAATTTTGTAAAAAATCAGTTGACTGGTGAATACGGGGGGGTTCCAGATACGCAGAGAGCCTATAAAGCCGGTGGAATCAAATCTATTGTTGTAGGAGATCATAATTATGGCGAGGGTTCTTCCAGGGAACATGCGGCCATGCAGCCCAGGCATTTAGGGGTTGCCGCTGTTTTGGTTAAATCCTTTGCCAGAATACACGAGACCAACCTTAAAAAGCAAGGCATGTTAGGTCTGACTTTTGCCAATGAAAGTGATTACGATCTAATACAGGAAGACGATACTTTCAATTTTGTTGATATTGCGGATTTTGCTCCAGACAGACCATTGACCATAGAAATAGTGCATACTGATGGCAGTAAAGATACTATTAAGGCGAACCACACCTATAATGCCGCCCAAATAGGATGGTATCGAGAAGGTTCTGCATTGAATGTTATAAAAAAGGAAAACGCCGTATAATTAAATTGAAATAGTTATTAAAAACTCCCGATATTCATTGGGAGTTTTTTAGTTTTGGACTTTAGGTAAACTTAATGAAAAGACAGACTCTTTATACACTTTTGATTATTGCCTTTGTGCTTTCCTTTTTTGTAACCCCCTTGGGCGATTTTAGTAAATTAGTATTAAACAGGTGGCTGGCAACCGCACCGACCATTATCAAACCGGAGAATAGGGGCAAGATTGCAAATTATAAATGGAGGCTAAAAGACGAGGATTGGAATTTTTTCAGTTTTGAAAGGTCAAAGGGAAAGGTCGTCTTTATTTCTTTTTGGACCTCTTGGCACTTACCTTCAAAGGCCCAATTAGAGGATATTCAGGATTTGTACGACCGGTACAAGGGAAAAATGGATTTCTATATTATAACCAATGAAGAACGGGTTCCCGTAGAGCTTTTTATGGGAAAACATGACTATACGTTTCCCGTAACCTATGAAATAGTTGGAGACCCCAGCCCCTTGACACTTTTAAAGCCTCCGGGGTCATATGTACTGGACAAGGACGGATTTATTGCCATACACCAGAATGCCATTACGGATTGGGACAACGATATGGTTTATGACCTGTTGGATAGACTAATAGAAAATAGGTGAAAAAATAAGTGCTGACCAAAGACGGGATTACCTTTGAAAAATTATTTTGTACGTTAACCAGAACCTATACAGAATAATCTTTATGACGATAGGTAATTCCCCTTTATAGAAGATTGAACTTACGTTTTCCATTTCATCAATAATTACATTGTTCATACTTATGAAAGAATGGGGCACAGGGGCCATTTTGAAGTAGTATAAAGCCAAAACTTATGGAAAGAAAAAGACCGAGGAATTCCTCGGCCTTGGTGCCCACGACTAGATTCGAACTAGCACGTCCTTGCGAACACTACCCCCTCAAGGTAGCGTGTCTACCAATTTCACCACGTGGGCAATGGTTAAATGTGAAGGGCAAAGATAAAAAGGTATCTATCAATTCAAAACCTGATCTTAACTTATTTTAATGGATTTTGAAGTTCTTTACGTTTCAAAAAAAATAACATTATCGATAAACCCTTTTTTGCATTTGGATAAATTTGGATAACTTGATACCAATGCTGAATCAAAGTGGTCGGCTATTGTAAGAACCCTAAAATATCCTTTAAATGAATAAACAAGTACATCTCGCCATCCAGTATTTAGCAACGGCAGGTAAAAGTTTTTTGGCACCTAAGGATGATGACAGTCATACCAACATAGGCTATGTACCTGGAAAACGAATAGTACAAACTTGGCCCTTTGATGCTATAGGTACTGGACTTGCCTTTGATTTTACCGATTTCAGTTTGAAATGGATAGGTAGCAAAACGGTTTCCTTTAACCTTGATGGTAAAACTCATGAAGAAATCGTAATGTGGATAACAAAAATGGCCGAAGCTTCCCGATTGGAAAAAAAATACCGATACCATTTGCATTATACATTGCCCTATTCCATAGATGCCAATTTTAGGTTTGGATTGACCGATCAAAAAGCGTTGGATAAAATGGCGGAGTTACGAACCCTGTCCCAAGATGTACTTCGGGTATTTCTGCAAGAGGAAAGCCTGGAGTCCGATATTCGCATTTGGCCCCATCATTTTGATACGGGTGCATTTGTTGAATTAGCAGACGGTTCGGGAAAATCTTTTGGTATCGGTATGGCAATTCCGGATTCGGTGGTTGATCACCACTATTTTTATTTTAGTGCCTATTTGGGTCATGATAGTATAGATACTTCTAATTTTAAAGAGCTAAGCCGGGGAGAATGGAGGAATACCGGGTTTATGGGTGCCGTGCTTTCTGCATATAAAGTGCGTAAGGAAGAAGGGGTTCAATTTTTACGAGAAGCGTTTAATACCTATTTTGGAACAACAGTGTAAAAAGTATTCCTAATAACGAGAAGATGAGTTCATTAATTGGAAGTGTTATAGATATCGTACAGGCCCATATATTTTTTAATGGTCCCTGGATTCATATACCGTTGACCGGCCTCTGGTTCATTACCTTCCGATATGTCTCGCATGGCTCCCTTCCATTGCTTAATATCGAGTGCTTTCCGTACAAATATGCTCCACTCCAATAATTGATGACCCAAACCATGGGCAATACTCCTTTTGTCCGTGTTAAACTCAAAGCCATCTGCAAATTTTGTATTCGATATTTTAAATCCAAGGCCAATAAGTTGGATCGTACTCATTGTTTCATATGCTGCTATATGCGCAATCTCGTGGCCCAATACGCCAATTTGGGCGTTATAGGGCAATGCTGAAAATAATATGGGGGCCAAGGAAGATGTACTTTCTGTACTGATGGTGATGATGTAAGACCGGATTCCTTTTGGTAATAACACACTGGAAATTTTAGGCCTTGAGGTAAGCGGAGTTTTACGTTTTTTAAATTTAAATGTGATTCTTGTGTTTTCCAGTTCCGGAAAATAAGCAAGGGCTATGAGTGCCTGTGGCCTTATTGCCTGTGGAATCTTTTTTTTCTTTGCGAAGCGTTCATAGAACGTTCGATTATATTCTTCTTTTAAAAATTCGGGTTTCGGCTCTTGTGCGAATGTAACGAACTGAAAAAACGATATGATACTAAAAATCCAACTTTTCATACTCCATTATAAACCGAAAAATGGTCATAGACCAAAGTTATATTGAAGCGCAAGGCTAAGAATAAATCCTTGAGCCACATCGTCCCCGTTGGTAACCACGTTTATTTCTCGGCCAAATCCAATGGTCGCACCAACTTCAGAAGTAGTATTTTTAAATGGGTAGAAATAACCTGCTTCCAAATAAGGCTGTACTACGACCACATCCGTAGTTCCGGAGATTGGTGTTCCATCATTATCCGTCCAATCGATTTTTAAACTCCAAACGTCTGTAATAAAGCTGGTTACGATTTTTCCGGTCGATAAAGGAAAATGTTTGCGTATACCTGCGGAACCACCAAAACCATTTCCTTCTTCCGTAATATTTTCATCGCTAAAATCTCTTCTGTCCGTAATATTTGCGCCTGCCCTGAACAATAATGACCAATCTTCGGATAAAAAAGGTTCTACGGTTACCGTGGGAATAAACCCTGCAGGATAAAACTGCGCGGAAACGCCCAGGCGTACCCCATCGTGGTCAATACCTGAGTTTTTTTGCGTGTTTTGGCCATATGCCTGCAAAATGAAAAACAGGGATATTGCGGGTATTATATAACGCATTCTTTTTTTCATGTGTCTGGATTTATTGTTTTTAATGTCTACAAGCAACCTTCCATGCTATAAGTTGATGGTTCCATCTTATATAATTTGTATTCGTGCTTCATGTTCGTTATGCAGCTTTAACATTTCCTTACCGGCTTTATAGCTTAAATATGGATATCCTTTCTTATGGTTCTCTATACTAATAGTACACAAATAACTCCAATGTTTGATAATCTCCCGCCATGCAAAGAACAAAGAATGTTTTGGGTCGTAAATATGTGTGGCCTCACTGCCTGCACCGTTTACTTCTATGATACTAAAGTTTTTTCCTAAGGACAAATCTTCAAAAGTATCATATAGAATATCCAAACGACCATAATAAAAGCCATCGATTTGTGTACAAACATGGTTCATCAGTTCCTCGAGTTGAGGATTGTTCTTATGGGTAACGTCCACAAACTTTGCCCCCCGGGTATGACTTCCATAGGGAACCAGAACATACCTTTCCCCTTTGTCCAAAACTTTTTGCAGACCTTCTTCTCCTATGGAATGCCTTAGTTTTTTAAGTTGCATATGACTTCTGGGGTCTTTTTTAATGAGTTGTGTCAGTGTACTTGTGCCGTCACCGGTAACGGCCAGAAAATCTTTATGGACAATGCCGGAAATCTTTCCTTTTTTATCATTCGGCATTCTTATATAAAAAACACCTACTTCATTTGTATAGGGAATCAATTCTTGTATTAGAAAATCAAAAGGGTTTTTGTTCAAATAGTTTTTTAGCTGATTTTCCGAGTATATTTTTTCTACCCCGAACGATTTCATACCAACATCCGGTTTGGCAATACAGGGAAACTCGATGTTTTTCTGGCGAATCTTGTCTATAATGGTCGTGAACGCAGTCCCTTTTTGGATCAAGATAGTTTTGGGAATGAACTTTGATGCTATCTTTTGATAGATATCCATTTTGGATTCCATGGCCATACCTCCATTTTTCATGGAAGGGTTTGCTGCGTTGAAAAAGAAAAATGAACGTGCCTTGATTGAAAGATACAGCCAAACCGGAAAAAGTGGATAATAAATGACCCGGAGCGGCCAGTATTCCCAATGAATCAATTTATGCCAAAATAGTTTTAAACTCATAGGATATTTTGAAAAGATGAAAGAGGCATCACCACAGATTCTTTTTGTTGTGCCAGCAGATCATAATGATTCAGTGCTATTTCTTGTTTTTGTATGATAGCTTGAGTAATGCTCAAAGTCTTCAGCCCGTTTTTACGATCTACAATGAACCCGTTTTCATAATCCCCATGATTATTTTTATGAAAGGCCAAAATATCATCCTTTGTAGCAATTTTGTTTCCGGAGATAAAATCTTTAAAGAACACATTGCGTTTTTTCTGGGCGGTTTCATTGTATAATGTCCATGATGACCACAAGTGTGCTATGGAACTGTCTTTTTGTTCAAGGTGTTTTTGTGTTCCGTCCCATCTAAATTCATACAGATCGACATTGTCAAAGACCATTAAGGTAAATGGTTCTATTTTTTCCAGATTTAACTCCTTTAAATGACGGATAGGTTCATCTTTTGAAATTACTTCCAATACGATTAGACCCCTACTCTTACGGTAAGGGAGGGTACGTTGATGGTTTTTAAATGCACCGTTGAGTAAAACCAGGGCCGTTCCGTTTTCGTTTATTGAAAACCATGTGCCACCGCCAGTTTTATCTTTTGGATATAGTATCTTCTGGCCATTAATGGACTCTTGTGTAGGTATTAAATTGGCTTGACGAGAGATATGTTCATCGCGATTTGACGTGATGAAAACAGTATCTTTTTTAGGAATAAAACTTACTGTACACATGTTTTTCTATAACTGATCGTTGATGGGGCAACACCAAATGATTCCGGCAATTTTATATCCGTAAAATGTAAAATACCAATTTTTATCAAGGCATGGTGATGAATGGCATGTTCTAAATTATACATGACTTCACGGTGATAATTGGAAGGAAGAATATTTTCAATACCGTCCAGTTCATAGGTCATGTTAATATTTTTGTTGGGATGGTACAGGTGTTCTTGAATAAATTGCAATTGCTCGATAGCGTAAGCTACTTCGGTTTCTATCTTTCTATCCCGTTCCCGCTTGTCATAGGAAACCTCACACGATTCATAACCTTTTATCAAACACAGATAAAGTTCGATAACATGGCGTGTATGTTGACCAATACTAGCTCCGGACAGAACATTGCAAGGTGCTGCGTAATGGACATCCGGTAATTCCAATAAAATGGACTTAAACTGCTCAATAGTATCTATTGAAGATTCAAATATTTTCATTCAGTAATTGGTTTTAAATTTCTTTTGTACAACATGAACAATAGATACAAAGAAAAGCCGAGATATATTAGGCCTAAAATTTTATCCGTATAATATGCATAGGCCTTGTAGTTCGTAATTAAGTTATTGCCCATCCAAATAAATAACGAAAGGGCCAATAAGGTTCCCAGACCTATCCCTAAAATATAAGAAGTATAAGACATAGGTTTGTTTTGGAGTATTTTCTTAGCATCCAATATTTTGTTCCATGCTAACCAAAAAGGAAACTGTAACGGATTTAATACGCTTAATAAAACCCCTAAAACAATGGGCGAAGTTATTTGTCTAAAAACTGGGTTGTTGCCCATGCTGGCAGTAAATTCTGTTGATGCCGTAAAATTTATGATTGCCATAAAAATCAGGAGTAATGCCCCTAAAAGTAACAGCGTGGAAACCCATTGTTCTTCCAGTACCCATTTTTTACTTCCCCAAAGCGATAAGCGTACATATAATAACTCTATACATACTGCCGAAAAGGAAAATAGCCAAGCGTTTTGTACCCCCTGTGAAGCGGCAATGTCAAAAGCGGTTATATTAAGGGTACCCAAAGGTAATGCGCCCAACCAGCTAATGAGTAAACCCGCTCCACCAACTTTAAGATAATTCTTTATCATCATTTAAAACCTTCGACCTTTGTCTTGAAACCCTGGTTTACTTTGTTTTTACCTTTTCCCAATTACTATCTGCAAGGGGCCTAAGTTTTTTTGGTGATTCCGCAATCCATGACTTTAGGGTATTGGTGCCCCAGGAATTATAAAAAAGAAATAGTCTACCATCACGTATTTCATACGTTTCCGGGTCAATACTCACCTTATCTCCTTTTTTGGCCATGGCATAGGCACAATAGCCTCCATATTTTGGGATGTATTTTTTGGGATCGGCCTTGAACTTTTCTAAATTTTTAGAAGAGGAAAACTTAAACCGTACCCCATTGTGTTCTTGGGTGAAAGTTTTGCTGCCCTCTAGCGGTTGACCGTCAAAATAGGCGACCACGTCATATCCGTTTGCCACATACCCTTTTTTTGTATTGTAATCGATAGATTGGGCCGATAGGTTCAGTCCGATCATAAAAATCAATATTTCAATTATCTTTCTCATTTTAATAGATTATGGATTTTTTGTCCAATTTTTCAATTTGGGAAACGTCTATCTGCATTACATACCAATCTTCAAGTTTATACACCTCTCCCTTTATAATAGAAGGCTGGCCTATATATGGTATTATGTCTTTGTGAATGGGATTTCCTTTCAGGTCGGTCAATAAAAAATAGTCCTCTATGCCATTTTGGGTGTTTGTTGCTAAAACCGGTGGAATTCCACCAGAGATGCAAAGAGCGGCACAGCTACGGTGTATCTTGCCAAAGCCGGGTTTCATGACCCCAAAATAGCATTTGGGATCTATTATTTCCCCTTCTAACTTCATGTTTCCAACGGGCATGGCTTTTTCAAAATATGTATTCGTCGGTGCGTTAAGGGTGATTTTCTGGCTATCATCAATTTCTAGCAACGTTTTTCCGTTATAGTAAATCAACTGCCCTTCTATTGTCAAATGTCTATTAACTAAACTACCTTCCTTTTCCCTGATCTTATCCAAATAGGGATTGGCACCGGATTTTCCGAAACCCAATAAGACAATATCCTTATATATAGTATCGGCAAGTGCCGTGCGCAACATGGGGTAGGGCGATTCATGATATATGCCAGAAACCTTTGTAGGGTCGTTAAAATCAAATGAACTTGTTACCGAAGGTCTTTGAAAAAAAGAAAAGAGAAAAGCTGCGAGTAAAAGTGAGCCTGTCGAAAAAAGAACAAAACGTTTTAAGGTCTTTTTCGTACCCTCTCCCACAGTGTCAACATAGCCAATATAAAATTCGTCTTTCTTTTTCATTTGTTAACAGGGTACTGGTTTTATTTCGGTGCCTTCTGCAAATGCCTTCGGATCAATGTACACTATACTTTCCAATACCTTTAGTTGATAGGTTTTTACCTTTTCGGTAAATGGAGGTGGAGATTGCCCATTATGGGGCAGGTATTGATACCCATGCCATGGGCAGGTAATACATCCATCTACAATTTTTCCTTCACCCAAAGGGCCTCCTTGATGTTTGCAAATATTATGAACTGCTGACAACTTTCCTTCATGTTTAAAAATAGCGACCCGTTCATCACCGACCATAAAAATTTTAGCTCTATTTGCCTCGATTTCATTAACGTTGCAGACCTGCAACCAGCCCACATGGTCTTTCTCACCAATAAAACCATCTATTTTACCTTCTTTAAATGCCGCTTTTAGATGAAGAGTCCCTATAAATACAAAGCCAAATATTAAAACCCCCATTGTAAAGGGTGAAATTTCTTGCTGGAATGCACCCAAAAATACATGCAAAAAGATCAGTACATAAGCTAAGTAAACTAACATATGTAATGCTTTCCAGATTTTCGGGGATAAGTTTTTAAGGAAAAAATCATGACTGGTGGAGGCCATGGCATAGAGAATCAGCAAGGCTAAAAAACCAAGTACCTGAAAGGGAAAATTGGTCAACGAACCATAATCCACATTCGAAGTGAAAATTGCATAAACAGGGTTTACGTTTCCTAAGGTATGAAATTGGATGATGGAAAATACCCCATGGGTCAAGGCAGCTAAAAACATGCTCACGCCTAAATGTCTTCGATTATAAAGAATGGGCAAAAACTGTGGGTTTAACCGACTCAACGGACCAATGGCCAAAATAATATGCAACATAACAATCGCCAAAGAACCAAAAGCTCGAATAATCATGGTTTCTGCGGTTTCTTCAGGATTAAAGATAATGGTGATCACAACAAATAAAACCAGATATGAAACCATACTCAAGACAATGAGTTTGTCATAAGTCTTCTTATGTTTATTCCACAGTACAAGTTTATAATCCAATCCCATTAGAAAAACAATTTTGAGATTTCAACTTCTTTGATAGCATCATAGACAAGGATTCCCTCCAAATCGACCATTGTTTCAAACGAATATTTACCTACCCCTGACAACTGCCCCAATAATTCCCCCCTTTTTCCATTTTCCAATACATAGACCAATGATGATGTACTTCTAAGGGGTTTCTTTAATAGGATATTGATAACTTTCCCATTTCCATTGATCATTAAATCGACATTGATCATATTGTTCTTGATCTGTTTGGAGACCGAAGCACCGTTTGATGCCCTATCAAGCAATAGATTTTCATTGCTCGCAGTGAAATTTAAATCTTTGACCGCCAAAAATAGTATTACGGGAATTACCGTCACAATACACAACCAGATAAACTTGTGTGCCTTTCGCTGACCTGCTGTCATGCTGTTCCGGATTTAAAAAGTTTTACCAATAAAAAAGGCCATGTCACTATCGTTCCGGGAAATAAGAGCAGCCGAACGATATTTTTACTGTCGCACATCAATGGATCCACTTTAGCCGCACCAAGAAAAATAAAATAGAGTCCGAACAACAGGCCCATCACAAAATAAAAAGCCAGGATACTAAGAAAAATAGTGATTGCCAATTCCATCTTAAATCAAATTTACATCGGTCATTATTTCTAAAACGGCAGGTCCATTACAATTAAATAATGCCTTCATTTCCGTTTCAAGGATTTCCTGATCTTCCACTCGTTTGCCCCATGCACCACAGGATTGCGCAAATTCGGCAAAATTGGGGTTTGAAAGCGAGGTTTTCCAGACATCAAATTCGCCTGCCCGTTGTTCTTTGGAAATTTTGCCCAATTCATGATTGTTCAAAATAATCAACTTTACGGGCATTTTATATTTTACCAAGGTGGTTATTTCCGCTAAATATTGACTCAACCCACCATCTCCTGCCACAGCGACCACAGGTCGGGTATCACCAACTGCGGTCCAAGCCCCTATTGCCGCTGGTAATGCGAAACCGATGGAACCCAAATAGCCCGACATTAAAAAATCTTGATCCGTCGGTTCAAAATATCGTCCGAAAGAATAGGCATTATTACCAACATCAACACACATAACGGCGTTTTCGGGGGTCAATTTGTTCATGGTCTCGAAAACCGCAATGGAGCTGATGCCCTTATCCGAAGTTTCTTTTAGTCTTTTTGCTTTTTCCGCTTTCCAAATTTTCCATCGGGTCGCAATCTCATCGGTTTGATCAATGGTATTTACATTTCCTTTCAATTCATTTTCAAAGATTTCCAGGGTCCTTGAAATCTCTCCCCAGACAGCCACCTCTACTTTATGGAATTTACTTAATGCCAAAGGGTCAAAATCTACTTGAATGATCGGTTTTTTTGGTGTAATTCCGGTATGGTTCGAGAAAGAGGCCCCAAATACCAATAATAGATCGGATTCGTTCATGAACCAGGAAGCAATGGGTGTTCCGCTTCTACCTAAAACACCGCCACCAAGCGGGTGGTTATCGGCAATCAACCCTTTTCCCTTAAAGGTTGTGACCACGGCAGCATTTAGGCGCTCGGCAAACTTTACGATAGCTTTTTTATTTGCTCTAGCCCCATGGCCCATAATAATTACAGGGCGTTTTGCTTTTTTAAGCAAGGCAACGGCATCGTTCACCGCTTCTTCTGGAGGGGCGATCTGCATGGGGGTGATCCGATTTTCAGGAGTTTGTGCTTTTGCATTGGATTTGGCTTTCCGTTCCTGGACTTCGTCCGGAAAAGTCAAATGCGATACATCTCTTTTTAGGATGGCATGTTTAATGGCCAATGACATTAGTTCGGCATGTCTGCTATCTCTTTGTACCCGCTGATTGAACTCGGCAACGGTACTAAAACCCCTGACCAGATCTACTTCTTGAAAATTACCCGTACCCACCACTTGTGTGGCTACTTGTCCTGTTAAGGCCAATAATGGGGCGCGATCTACCTTGGCATCCCACATACCCGTGTACATATTGGTAGCCCCGGGACCTGCTATCGAAAAACATGCCGCCGGTTTCCCGGTCAATTTTCCATAGGCCGAGGCTGCAAAGGCTGCGGCCCCTTCATGACGGATTCCGTAAAAGTTTAGGTTTCCTTTTTCTTCTTGTCTTTTCATGGCATCGGCAAAACCTAGATTGGAATGTCCTACCATGCCAAAAACCTTGGTCACGCCCCAATTCACCATGGTTTCTGCCATAATATCCGAAACAGTGGTTTCATGTACAGCTTCTTCCTCGACGCCTACGTACACGGCATCCCCTTCTTCCTTAACATCAAAAGTTTCGATTCCGTCATCATAGCCACCTGGTGGCAGGCCGGTACATGGGTGAAAATCCCAACCGTGCCATGGGCAACGCAGCATTCCATTTTCAATGGAACCCTCGCCCAAAGGCCCTCCTTGGTGTGGACATCTGTTGTCCAAAGCGGAGAATTTACCCTCAAAGTGCGTCAAACAAATACCTTTATGGGCGGCGGTAACTGTTTTTACACGGCCTTCGGGCAATTCTTTTTTATTGCCCAATACCTTATGCCAAACGATTTTTTTTGGATTATCCATAGTTCGTTGTTTCGTTTTTATTTAAAAGTTTTACTACCAGTTTATCAATGGTCAACCCTTGTACGATAATCGAGAATACCACCACACAGTAAGTTACGAAAATCAATGCTTCCCGAAATTCACCGTCAGGTAGGGTTAGTGCCAGTGCTATAGAAATTCCACCACGCAGTCCTGCCCAGGTAAGAATCGTAATTTTTTTGGTATTGCTGCGATGCTCTTTTCTTAGAAAAATATTGGAAATAAAAACGGAGATATATCGTGAAAAGAGTACGATCACAATGGCGATGAGCCCTAAAAACAGATAATCCATTTGAAAATCAAGGCTCACGATTTCCAAGCCTATGAGTACAAAGAGAATAGCGTTCAATATTTCGTCGAGAACTTTCCAAAAGACATTCATATGTTTTTTTAACGGTTCGCTTTCACAAGCACTATGTAAATAATTACCGATCATTAACCCCATGATTACCATGGCCAATGCACCTGAAACGTGTAGCATTGATGCCAAACTATAGCCCCCCATTACCATCGCTATAGTAATATGGACAGCTACAATTGGGGATTCATAAATTCTCTTGAGGAACAATCTTCCTAAAAAGCCCAAGGCAAATCCCAATAAAACACCCCCCAAAGCCTCATGGGCAAACTCAAAAAAGATATGTAATGGTTCTATGCCATGCCCTCCCATAGTAGCTATGGACAATAATGAAATAAAAATCACAATACCCACACCGTCATTGAACAAGGACTCTCCTACGATTTTGATTTCCATATCTTTTGGGGCACCCGCTTTTTTCAAAAGGGCCAAAACAGCTATAGGATCGGTCGGTGAAATCAGCGCACCAAATACCAGGCAATAGCTATAGGGTATTGAAAGACCAATAGCTTCAGATACGTAATAGAATGCAGTACCTATAAGAAAGGTCGATATCAGAACCCCTAGGGACGCATAGATCAAAACCGGTCCTTTTTCTCGAATAAGGCTATGTAGGTTCACATGAATTGAACCCGCAAATAGCAAGAAGCCAAGTAGAAAATCGAATAAAATAGTCCGGAAGTCAATCGTATGGATTATAGAACAAACACTTGCAAAAGCATCCTCATCCACAAACCCTATACTTGCAAGCAATAGCGACATTAGAATCGCTAAAATCATTACGCCAATGGTATCTGGTAATTTGAGCAGTTTTTTATTCAAAAAACTGAGCAATGACGAAAGGGCAACGATACCAGTGAAAATTTGAAACATTGCTTATGGGTTTATTCCTGCATATGGGATTCCTGTTAATTTATACATATCATGATCAAAGGTTGACAGGTCATCTGCGTTAAATTTTGAAATATCATCATATCCGCAAGAGCGGGCTACTACTTTGATCAGATCATTGGTCGCACCGAAAAAATTATGCAATTGCTTGGCCGATGAATCGATGATCAATCTGCTTCGTAAAGATTCTTTTTGAGTGGCAATACCTACTGGGCAGTTGTTACTGCCACAGGCTCGCATTCCTAAACATCCAATAGCTTGAATGGCCGAATTTGAAACGGCAATGGCATCGGCGCCCATCATTAGGGCTTTTGCAAAATCTTCGGCAATTCGCAACCCTCCGGTAATAATCAGTGTTACATGGTTAGCGCCTACTTTATCTAAATATTTTCTAGCTCTGGCCAAAGCTGGGATAGTAGGTACGTTGATGTTGTCCCTTAAAATGGTTGGAGCGGAACCGGTTCCTCCACCTCTTCCGTCCAAAATGATATAATCGACCCCCACATCCAAAGCAAATTGAATATCTTTTTCAATGTGGCTTGCGGCAATTTTGAATCCTACCGGAATACCCCCGGTACGCTCACGGACCTGCCCGGCAAAAGTCTTGAAATCGGCCACTCCGTGAAAATTGGGGAAAGTGGCCGGACTAATGGCGGTTTGCCCTTCTTTTAATCCCCGAACCTCAGCGATTTCCTTACTCACCTTATTGCCTGGTAAGTGTCCCCCTGTTCCTGTTTTAGCTCCTTGGCCACCCTTAAAATGAAATGCCTGTACATTATCCAGTTTATCCCACGTAAACCCGAATTGGGCAGAGGCCAACTCATAAAAATATTTGGAGTTGTTTTGTTGTTCTTCGGGAAGCATTCCTCCTTCTCCCGAGCAAATTCCGGTCCCTGCCATTTCAGCACCTTTGGAGAGCGCAATCTTTGCCTCACGTGATAAGGCACCAAAGCTCATATCACTAACAAATAACGGGATGTCCAATACCAGGGGTTTCTTTGCTTTTGGGCCAATGACCACTTTGGTGTCCACAGACTCGTGATCCAATAATGGGCGGGTGGCCAACTGTGCAGGAAGAAACTGGATGTCGTTCCATTTGGGCAAGGTATTTCTATCGACCCCCATTGAGGCGGAAAACCCATGATGCCCTAAATTCTTAAGCCCGTTCCGGGCCAATTCCTTAATGTAACCCGTATAAGGTTCTGTATCTTCGGGATGGGTGTCCGCATAGGTTCCCAAGTAGGAATCCCTATCAAAAGGTTGCGGATGGTCATGCTCAAACTGGGTGATTTCATCTTCATCTATCAATAGGGAATCACCATCAATATATTCCTGGAATTTATGAAGCTGTTCGTCATTGTTATACTCACTTATTCCGGTATCATATCTATAATCCCATCCGTGAACGCCGCAAATCAAGTTTTTGCCATCAATATGACCGTCTGCCAATAATGCGCCCCGGTGATGACACCTGCCATAGAGAACGGAAATGCCATTTTCGTGTTTAATAATTACTAAGTCGGTATTTTTAACAAGGGCGTAAGCCGGTTGTTTCTCCGTTAATCCGGAGATTTTTGCAATTTCGATTCGGTTTTTGCTCATTATGTTCGTTGTTCTAGTTGTAATGGGTTATTGGTCGATTAACTTTTAAGGACTTTACGTTTAGCTTTTTATGATAAATATAAGGAAGTATATAGACGATACAGTGAATTTTTTTAAAACCGAATAATGAAATTTATAAGCGCTATACGAGTACGGGACAAAAAAAGTTTAAATGAATTAAAGATAACGAGTGAGCGGTCTAAATTCCGGCGTATAACTTTTAAAGTCAGAGTATTAAACCCGATCGAGAAAGCCGTTTTGAACCTGGACGATCATATTCAAAAATTTGAAAGGTTTAAATCGTTTCTGTATCTAACTTTTTTCCAATATCTGCATCAATCGATAATTGAGATATAATTTCTCTTTTCCTATTTTGACGGATTTTAAAAAATTGGTCTTTTCGAGATCTCTTAAATAATTGCCTACAGTTTTTGGAGTCCCCAATTTTTCATCAATTAAATGTTGTCTTTTGGTATAAGGTAATCGGAACAGAATCTCTATCAACTCCTTGGAATAAGCTTTGGGTAATTTATCCTTTATTTCTGTTGACATACGCTCCATTAGAGCAAGAATATTTTCAAGACGGAGCAATCCTTTTTCTGATGTTGTTTCGATCATATCGAGCATGTACAATATCCAACTTTCCCAATCTCCCTTTTCTGTGACCAGCCTCAGTTTTTTATAGTAAGCAGCTTTATTGTCGATGATGTATTCACTGAGATAGATAGCAGGTACGTCCAATAATTTTTCCAACTTTAGATAGAGAAGGAGTAGAATACGTCCCGTTCTTCCATTTCCATCGGAGAAGGGATGTATGGCTTCAAATTGATAGTGCATCAAGGCCATTTTTATAAGTGGATCCAATTTACTTGGTTCATTGATGAATTTTTCCAGATTGGCCAGTTTTTCCCTAATAATGGTTTCTCCTGTCGGTGGGATATAAATTGTTTCTCCTTTAGCATTGGATAGGGTAGTGCCGGGCGTTGTTCTAATTCCTGATGTATTTTGTTTTATCCGTTGTACAAGTTCAATGCAGAGATTTGTAGTTATGAACGGCTTTTTTTTTAATTGATCCAATCCGTACCATAGAGCCTCTTTATAGTTGATTACTTCTTTGGCTGCGGGATTATCAAATTTTTTATCGGCTACAATGGCCCGATATAAATCATCATTGGTGGTAATGATGTTTTCTATTTCAGAACTTGCTTTCGCTTCTTGTAAATGAATAATATCTAGAAAAAGTTTTGGGTTGGACAGGTTGGTAATGGCTCCATTTAATTTTGATAAATTTCTACTGGCCGAAATGGCTTTTCGTAGGACAGTAGTAGTTTCTATAGCTCCTTTAGGGGGGAGTAATGGTAAATCGTTATATGGAATGCCTTTGTTAAATGTCATCACTTTTTAGGAGTAGAATTTACACTTGCTCTCAATACAAGGGTAAATATACATAAATATTACCTTCGTTTGATTAATGGGAGTAAAAATTACTTTTATTGGGTTTTAGATTGGAAGTAAACAATATAATCGACCACCTGCTCTCATTCAATATAACAAGGGAGCGGTCTAAATTCCCGCGTATAACTTTTAAAGTCAAAGGAGAACCTGGACTATCTTGATTCCAGTTCATCTAAAAAAAGGGAAGGATATAAAAATACAAAAACCCCTATGGATAGGGGTTTTGTTAGTGGTGACCTGGCTGGGGCTCGAACCCAGGACCCTCTCCTTAAAAGGGAGATGCTCTACCAACTGAGCTACCAGGTCAAAATTTCAATTACATTCATTTCCCTGAATGCGGGTGCAAATATAAAGGGATTCATTTATTTTACAAGGCTATTTTAAGAGAAATTTCTTTTTTTTTGAAAACATCGGAATTTAGTTGAATTTTACACAAAATAAGGATGTGAAAATCATATTGGTCGGTTATATGGGGAGCGGAAAAACCACGCTCGGAAAACTGTTGTCCAAACAATTGAATATTAATTTTTTAGATCTGGACGACCATATAGAATCTTTGGAAGGTACTACCATAAGTCAACTTTTTAAGGAGAAAGGTGAGGTGTATTTTAGAAAAAAGGAAATAGCATATCTGAAAGAAATTTTATCGTCCAAGGAAAGTTTGGTTCTTTCAACGGGTGGAGGAACACCTTGTTTTGGCACTAATATGGATACCATTAACAATGCTACACCAAATACCTACTACATAAAAGTTTCCTTAAAGGAACTGGTTTCCAGATTGTCACTGGAAAAAACACAACGACCTATGATCGCTCGTTTTGAAAAAGAGGAATTGGCTGAATTTATTGGTAAGCACCTCTTTGAACGTAGCTATTACTATAATAAAGCTACGCATAATATTGTTGCGGACGGTAAATCTCCCGAAGAAATTGTAACGGAGATCATATCTTTATCAATCTAAGAACACCCTGTCATTTTTAGTTTCAAAAACAACGTTCACATGTTCCTGTAATGATGTGGAAAGACTTATGCCCTTATAATCCGCTTTTACGGGATACTTTTTATGGTTTCTGTTGACCAAAACCGCAGTTTTGAGCTGTTTTAAAGGTGTTTTTAAAAAATGGTGTACTCCATAGATCAAGGTTGTTCCGGAATTGAGCACATCGTCTACCAATACCACGGATTTATTTTCATAAATTTCTTTTGGTAAAGACGTGGTTACCTTATGTTTAAGGGGCTCGTCCTTATTCATGTTGACTTTACAAAGGGTAATTTCGGCATCCGTTATTTTTTTTAGGATACGTATTATTTTTTTAGCAAAATTGATGCCTCCGCCTGCTATTCCGGCAATAATGATTTCTTTTTCATGTACGTTGGCCTCATATATTTGATATGCCATACGTTCTATTTTGTATTGTATTTGCTGATGTGAAAGTATATTTTGTTCCATTAGATACCATTAAAATATAAAGATACTGAACTCGCCCAAACTTTTTGGACGATCATAAAAATTAGTGGTTTTATGCCTTGTATGAAGTATTTTTAATGAGCATAACTGTTTCATGGGAAAGAATAAGGAATATGACTTAGGCTGGCCCTTTATATTTAACTATTTTTCGCTGGTCTTCTTTTTTACTTCATCGGAAGGGGCCAGATAATCTTCGATTTCCCTTCGGTCCTTTTTGGTGGGTCTTCCGGTTCCTTTTTTCCGGTAATAATCTTTTGAATATTGTAACAGTTCATTGTGCTGAAAAGCTTCTTTTGGTGTGGTATCCTTACGGTATATATCTACCAATTTCGCACCTACCCTGCTTTCCGGTATATCCAGCACGGTAAGCCTATAATCGATTTGATTTTTTCTTACGGTGATCTCATCCATGGGGAAAACTTCCCTGCCCGGTTTGCATACGTGTCCGTTAATTTTAACATGACCTTTTTTGCAGCTTTGCGTAGCTATATTTCGTGTCTTAAAATAACGGGTACTCCATAAGTATTTGTCTATGCGCATAAGACTAAAATCTTTGTTAACGTATTCAACAAAAATAGGGGAAAATTGTATCTTGCGCCCTTAAATTCTATGTTGATGAAATTGAAAAGCGTTTATATCATTATTGCTTTAATGTTGGGTTTTTTATCTTCCTGTAAAAAGAATGACGATTCTGGCGGGGGGGGGGGCGCACCGCCAAGATTGTTGAGTGAGGTAGCTGCTGAAGATGACGAAGAGATCGTTACTTTCTTAAAGACCCACTTCTATAATTACGAAGAGTTTGAGACACCACCCACAGGTTTTGACTATAAAATAAGGTTGGATACCATAGCCGGTGATAATGCGGACAAGATCTCAATTTTTGACAGATCTGAATTAATTACGGAACGGATTATGGTTGCTTCTTCTGAATTTAGAATAAATGATGAAGAGGAGTTTGAGCATAATCTTTATATTCTTGTAGCACGGCAGGGTGCTGTTCCAGATAGTGTGCCGACCATCGGAGACAATGCAATTTTAAGATATGAGGGTTCTTTGTTGAACGGAACGCTATTTGATGCTTCTACCAACCAACCTGTACGTTTTAATCTTTCTGGTGTCGTACGAGGGTTTGGCAATGGAGTGGAGTATTTTCAAAAAGGGACTGGGCCCATAGAAAATACGGACGGTACAATAACCTATGAAGGTTTTGGAATAGGGGCCATATTTATCCCCTCGGGACTGGGTTATTTTAATAGCCCGCCCGCCGGAACAGGTATTTCTGCATATTCACCGTTAGTTTTTAAGATAGATGCTTTTGATTATGAGCCTGATACGGATTTAGATGGTGATGGCATCCCCTCAATTTTAGAAGATTTGGATGGGGACGGGAACCTCAATAATGACAATACCGATGGTGATTTTGATCCACGTGGAATTCTGTACAATTATAGGGATGCGGATGATGATAATGATGGTATTCCTACAAGGGAAGAAATTGTTTTAGATGATGAGGGCAACTTTGTGCGCTTTAAGGATACGGATGGTGATGGGATAGACGATCATCTGGATAACGACTAACAGGAATCTTTACAATAAATAATATTGAAAAAAAGACCCTTTGAGCAATCAAAGGGTCTTTGGTTTTTAGCGATAGTTTTTACTAGATCTTTAATGAAAGACTCACGATGAATTGATCGGGCCGTGTATCTACACGATCACCATTAAGTGTTGTTATATTGGAATTTATAAAGTTGACCTCATTTTCCGAGAATCCCCTTTCATAACGTACATCGACTCCCAGTTTTCCCAAATTTATCCCTGCGCCAATATTAAGCCCAATGGTAAAATCATTTTCTATATCGTCTATGGTCAGGTCATTGAATTTCGTATTCAAGATGTATTGAAAGGAAGGCCCCGCAAAAACATGTAATGGCCCTATAACTTTAATCCCTACTAGAACAGGTGCATCCAACTTATTGATTTTTAGGTCGCCTTCGTTGTAACCGGATTTGGTACTGGTGTAGACCAGTTCCGGGCGTACATAAATTTTGTTTCCCAGTTTTCCAAAGATACCCGCATGAAAGCCCACATTCTTATCGGGATTTCTAAAAGTGTTTTCTGCAGAATCAAAAAATTTTCCGTTACCGTTGTAATTCAACCCTCCCTTAAGGCCAAATCCTGACCCACTTTGCGCATGGGCAATTAACCCGGCAAATACCATAACCATTACTAAAAGTGCTTTTTTCATAATTGTTTTGTTTTAATTGATGCATGATAATCAAGAACAATACCAAATGTTTTGTTTCTAGTTATACCACCAGAACGCAAGTCCTGTTTCTTTATTGTTGGAATAAATAGGGGTTCAAAAAGTATGCCCTCCCTTTAATAGGAAAATTACCTTTATTATATATATTCTTTGGTTTTTATTAAGTTTTAGAGGTGCGGAGTTCGTTATCTTTGCAGCTTTATTAGCAGCTATTGGAATTTACATTACATAAAAAAGATGACCGGACCAAGGCCAGGGCAGGAACCATGCGAACAGATCATGGCACGATAGAAACACCCATTTTTATGCCTGTAGGGACTGTGGCATCGGTCAAAGGAGTACATCAAAAAGAACTGCGGGAAGAAATAAATCCCGATATAATTCTAGGGAATACGTATCACTTATTTTTAAGGCCCAAAACATCTATCTTGCAACAGGCGGGAGGCCTTCATAAATTTATGGGGTGGGATAGGAACATCTTAACGGATAGCGGTGGTTACCAAGTCTACTCATTATCCGGAAACCGTAAGATAAAAGAAGAAGGAGTTAAGTTTAAATCGCATATAGATGGTTCCATGCACATGTTTACACCGGAAAATGTAATGGAGATTCAACGTGTAATAGGTGCGGACATTATCATGGCCTTTGACGAATGCACTCCTTATCCCTGTGATTATAATTACGCCAAGCGTTCCATGCATATGACCCATAGGTGGTTGGATCGTTGTATTGAGCATCTGAAAAAAATACCATATACCTATGAATATTCCCAGAGTTTCTTTCCTATAGTACAAGGCTCTACATTTAAGGATTTAAGGAAACAGTCTGCGGAATATGTTGCCAATGCAGGAGCCGAAGGAAATGCGATAGGCGGCCTGTCCGTTGGAGAACCGGCTGAGGAAATGTATGCGATGACCGAGGTTGTCTGTGAGGTATTGCCGGAAGATAAACCCAGATATCTAATGGGTGTGGGAACCCCGATAAATATTTTAGAAAATATTGCATTGGGTATTGATATGTTCGATTGTGTGATGCCTACCAGAAATGCACGTAACGGAATGTTGTTTACGGCCCACGGAACCATCAACATCAAAAACAAAAAATGGGAGGATGATTTCTCCGCCATTGATGAAATGGGAATCACCTTTGTGGATAGGGAATATTCCAAGGCCTATTTGCGCCATTTGTTCGTGGCCAAGGAGTATTTGGGCAAACAAATAGCTACTATTCACAACTTGGGCTTTTATCTTTGGCTGGTACGGGAGGCCAGAAAGCATATCTTGGCCGGTGATTTTGGGGATTGGAAGAATAAGATGGTCAAACAAATGGATAAACGTTTGTAACTATGCTTTCCATAATAGATAAATACATACTAAAACGATATCTGGTAACCTTTACCGTAATGTTGTTGTTGTTCATCCCTATCGGTATCATGGCCAATCTGGCGGAGCAAATAGGGAAAATGATAGACAATGAGGCTCCCTTGAACGAGATTTTATGGTATTATCTGGATTTTACAATTTATATAGGCAGTTTGCTTTTCCCTATTTTTCTGTTCTTATCCGTTATTTTTTTTACCTCCAAATTGGCCAATAACACGGAGATTGTAGCTATTTTAAGTTCCGGTATTTCTTTCAACAGATTTTTGCGCCCTTATTTTATCGGTGCTACCATAATAGCCATTCTCATGTTCTTTATGACCATGTTCATTGTACCACAAGCTAGCGTGGGGTTCAATGAATTTAAATACAAGTATCTCAAAAAAGGCAAAAAAGACCGGGTCACTACCAATATTTTCAACCAATTGAACGAAACGGATTTCATTTATGTGAGCAGTTTTGACCCTGCCCGAAAAAAAGGGAACAATTTTACATATGAACGTTTTACCGATAAGAACAAATTGGATTTTAAAATATCCGCGGGAAATATTAGGTGGGTAGATAAGGACAGCACCTACAGGTTGACTTCTTATAGAAAACGAAAGATAGTTGGAGACAGTGCCATTATTGAAAGTAAAAGAAGGTTGGATACCTTGTTTGCGTTTAAAATAGATGACCTGACCCCCGTATCCTATGTGGCGGAGACGAAAAACCTGTACGAATTGGATAAATTTATCGAGAATCAGAAAAGAAAAGGGGCATCCAATATCAATGCGTATATTCTTGTAAAATATAAGCGGTGGGCACTACCCTTGGCGGCTTTTATCCTGACCATCATTGCCGTTGCGGTATCCTCGATAAAAAGGAGGGGAGGCATGGGAATAAACTTGGCCTTTGGTATTTTGATAGCTTTCATCTACATCTTTTTCGATAAGGTTTTTGGAACATTGGCGGAGCAATCGGGTTTTTCACCTTTACTTGCGGTAATTATCCCCAATGTAATCTTTGGCATCCTTGCATTTTACCTTTTGCAAAATGCAAAGAGATAGGACCACAAACCTTTTGCATCTTCATTTTATTGTCCTTATCTGGGGATTTACGGCTATTCTGGGCAAGCTTATTACCATAGGCTCCCTACCATTGGTCTGGTACCGCATGGGTTTGGCCACATTGTTCATTTTTTTGTATCTGATTTTTGCAAAATTAAGTTTGCGAATAAGCAAAAGGGCAATTTGGTGGTTTGTTGCGGCCGGGATAGTGATCGCCCTGCACTGGGTAACATTTTTCTGGGCCATAAAGGTAGCTACGGTTTCCGTTGCACTGGCCATGATGTCAGCGGGAGCATTTTTTACGGCATTAATGGAACCTTTTTTATATAAACGGAGGATTATCGGATATGAGGTGATTTTTGGTCTATTGGTAATAGTGGGACTCTATCTTATTTTTAAGGTAGAATCAAAATACGTTTATGGAATGGCCATTGCTTTGATATCCGCATTTTTGGCCGCTGTTTTTTCATTGATCAATGGAAAACTGGTCAAAACCTATCGGCCTTCGGTAATTTCATTTTATGAAATGGGTATCGGGGTACTTTTTCTTACCATATTGTTAGGATGCCGAGGAAATTTTTCAGGCAGTTTTTTCAATTTAAACCATACGGATTGGATATACCTCTTGATTTTGGCACTCTTTTGCACGGCATACGCCTTTATTGCATCGGTAAAGGTAATGCAGGTACTAACACCTTATACCGTTATGCTCACCACTAATTTAGAACCGGTTTACGGCATACTTCTGGCGTGGATATTGTTCGGTTCCGAGGAAAAAATGAATCCTTTATTTTATTTGGGGACATTTTTGATTTTGATTACGGTAATTGCAAACGGTATATTAAAACAAAGGGCAAATAGAAAAAGAAACAGGAACTAAAGATTAGCCATTTAAGTTTTATATTTGCCCATACCAAAAGAAAAACCGGATTAACTATGGAATATTTGGATTTTGAACTTCCGATCAAGGAATTGGAAGAACAATTGGACAAATGCATGATTATAGGGGAAGAGAGTGATGTAGATGTTACCGAAACCTGTAAACAGATTGAAAAAAAACTTACGGAGACCAGAAAGGAGATTTATAAAAATCTTACGGCCTGGCAACGCGTTCAGCTTTCAAGACACCCGAACAGACCTTATACCTTGGATTACATTCGTGCTATATGTGGCGATACCTTTTTGGAACTCCACGGTGATCGCAATGTAAAGGATGATAAAGCCATGATAGGAGGTTTGGGCAAGATCGGCGATCAGAGTTTTATGTTCGTGGGACAACAAAAAGGATACAATACCAAAACAAGGCAGTACCGCAATTTTGGCATGGCCAACCCAGAAGGATATCGGAAGGCCTTGAGATTAATGAAATCTGCCGAAAAATTCAATGTTCCCGTAATTTGCTTCGTAGACACGCCGGGAGCCTATCCGGGTATTGAGGCCGAAGAACGGGGCCAAGGAGAGGCCATTGCGAGAAACATTCTGGAAATGACCCGATTAAAAGTACCGATCATTGTAGTAATTATAGGTGAAGGTGCATCCGGGGGAGCGTTGGGTATAGGCGTAGGGAACAAGGTGTTGATGCTGGAGAATACATGGTATTCCGTTATTTCGCCAGAATCCTGTTCCTCTATCCTATGGAGAAGTTGGGAATTTAAGGAAAGGGCTGCAGATGCTTTAAAACTTACGGCCACGGACATGAAAAAATTAAAACTCATCGATGAAATAGTCCGCGAACCTGCCGGTGGTGCCCATGCCAATAGGGAGAAGACCTTTGACACGGTAAAAAATAAAATAATTGCCCATTTTGAGGAATTGCAAAAGTTATCACCAAAAGAATTGGTAGACCAACGAATGGATAAATATGCTCAAATGGGGGTTTATAGTGGTTGATATACCATTTTAGCACGTTTAGAAAAATCCAGGAACAAAGATTCTTGGATTTTTTTTGTTATCAACATTAAATTGTAACTTATTAACACCATAATTGTTAGTTAACGGTGAATATCCAGAACGGATGCTTTTATGTTAACTTAAGGTTAATTATATATTTTCGCAGGTATGGAGAACACAAAGCCCTTAGTTGGTCGCAAGATCGACAAATCTACCATTATCAACCTCGAAAGAGGGAAAATACCTCCTCAAGCAGTTGATTTAGAGGAGGTTGTGTTGGGGGCTATGATGATCGATAAAAAAGGTGTGGATGAGGTAATAGATATACTGCACCCGGAGGTGTTCTATAAAGACGCCCATAGATTTATTTACGAAGCTATTTTTGTTTTATTCGAGGAGTCCCAACCGGTGGATTTATTAACCGTTTCTTCACAATTAAAGAAGGCTGGCAAGTTAGAGGCCGTTGGAGGTGATTTTTATTTGATAAAATTGACCCAAAAAGTGGCTTCTTCCGCCCATATTGAGTTTCATGCGAGAATTATTCTTCAAAAGTTCATCCAACGGAGCCTAATTAAAATTTCCAATGAGATAATCGAGGATGCCTATGATGAATCTACCGACGTTTTTGATCTTTTGGACAATGCGGAATCCAAATTGTATGATGTAACCCAAGGAAATCTAAAGCGATCGGCGGAGACTGCCCAAAATTTGGTAATACAGGCCAAGAAACGAATCGAAGAAATTGCAAATAAAGAGGGCCTGAGCGGTATTCCCTCCGGATTTGATAAATTGGACAAATTAACTTCTGGTTGGCAACCCAGTGACCTCGTCATTGTGGCCGCACGTCCCGGTATGGGTAAAACGGCACTGACATTATCTATGGCCCGGAATATTGCGGTTAATTCAGAAATACCTGTAGCCTTCTTTTCACTGGAAATGTCATCGGTGCAATTAATAACGAGATTAATATCTTCCGAGACGGGATTGTCTTCCGAGAAACTACGTACGGGCCGATTGGAGAAACATGAATGGGAACAGTTGAACGTTAAGGTAAAGACACTTGAAAAAGCACCGCTTTTTATAGACGATACCCCTTCGTTGTCCATTTTTGATCTACGGGCCAAGGCTAGGCGATTGGCCTCCCAGCATGGCATTAAAATGATAATTATTGATTACCTACAGCTTATGACCGCGGGAGGTAGTCAAAAAGGAGGGAACAGGGAACAGGAGATTTCTACCATTTCCCGGAACTTGAAGGCATTGGCCAAGGAACTCAACGTACCGGTAATCGCATTGTCCCAACTTTCAAGGGCGGTAGAGACCAGGGGGGGGAGCAAGCGCCCTATTCTTTCGGATTTGAGGGAGTCCGGGGCCATCGAGCAGGATGCGGATATTGTTTCGTTCATCTATAGGCCGGAATATTATAAGATCGAGGAATGGGACGATGAGGAAAGAACGCCAACACAGGGCCAAGCGGAATTTATAGTGGCCAAACACAGAAATGGCGGATTGGAGAATATCCGTTTGAAGTTCATCGGACAATTAGGAAAGTTCGATAATTTAGATGATTTTGATTCCCCTTTTGAGTTTCAGTCCAAGATGAACGCCAACGAGGAAAATCCGTTCGCCGTTAAAAACCTTCCAAGTGCGGATGATGCCTTCGGTAGTGCCATGAACGAAGATTTAAGTCCTGATGAAGATAATGACGTGCCGTTCTAAAACAGCACCTTTTAAAACCATTTGTTGAGCTTTATTAGGATTAGGTTTTGATGGATGTTTCAAAGAGTTCGATACCATTTTTTCAAATCTTTAACGCTCCGTAAATACGGTGCGCCTTTTTTTCGCTTAATTTTGAGCAGCTCCCCGCAACATAATACTTTATGCATAAACAGCTTTTTACCCTACTCTCCGTTCTTTTTTGCCTACAAATTTCTGCGTCTTCCATCCTAGTCCCTATGGATGCCGAAAGTCAAAAAAATCACTTAAAGGCTTACGGTATAACGTTCTGGATATTGTCCAAACAGCAAAAGGTCCAATGGCTGTTAAATTATAGGGGAGGTTCCTTTTTATTGCCGGATGGTGAAAGTATCCGGAAAGAATGTCAAATACGTGGTG
Organism: Maribacter spongiae; assembly: GCF_047345125.1. Taxonomy (NCBI): domain Bacteria; kingdom Pseudomonadati; phylum Bacteroidota; class Flavobacteriia; order Flavobacteriales; family Flavobacteriaceae; genus Maribacter; species Maribacter spongiae. The sequence continues at coordinate 280,017 of NZ_JBLFEQ010000005.1, forward strand.
TTTCCTTTGAGATTTTATCGGATGATCAAGCCAATGCTATTCTTGATGAAATTAGTAGCCCTTCCAAAAACCAGGATGCCGTAATTTTGGAAAAAGCACCAAAAATAGCCGTTTATTCCCCAAAGGGCAATCAACCTTGGGACGATGCGGTGACCATGGCATTGACCTATGCGGAGATTCCTTATGTGACCATTTATGATGAAGAAGTACTGGATGATAAATTGGCTCTGTATGATTGGCTGCATTTGCACCATGAGGATTTTACGGGACAGTACGGTAAATTTTATGGGGCTTACCGTACCGTACCATGGTATATAGAAGGAAAAAGGGAAGCCGAGAAACTGGCCAAGAAACTGGGATATAATAAAGTGTCCGAAGAAAAAAGGGCAGTGGCCCTAAAGATCAGGAATTATGTGATCGGGGGCGGATTTATGTTTGCCATGTGTTCCGCTACGGATAGTTTTGATATTGCATTGGCCGCGGATGAAGTGGATATTTGTGAACCGATGTTCGATGGGGACGCTTCCGATCCCAATTACCAATCCAGTTTGGATTATAACAAGACCTTTGCGTTCAGGGATTTTATTTTAGAACGAAACCCCTTAAAATATGAGTTTTCTTCCATTGACATGACCGGTAAAAGAGGAAATGTTCCGAAAGAATCCGATTATTTTTCATTAATGGATTTTTCCGCCAAATGGGATCCGGTCCCCACCATGTTGTGTCAGAACCATACGACTTTGGTAAAAGGGTTTATGGGGCAGACCACTGCGTTTTCACGATCGGAAATAAAACCTACGGTTATGGTTTTGGGAGAGAACAAAATAAACTCGGAAGCACGCTACATCCACGGCATCAAGGGCAAGGGGTTTTTTACCTTTTATGGAGGGCATGATCCCGAAGATTACCAACATAGGGTAGGGGACCCAAAAACCGAACTGGAGTTGCACCCGACTTCGCCAGGATATCGCTTGATCTTAAACAACGTCCTGTTTCCCGCAGCTCGGAAAAAGAAGCAAAAGACCTAGTTATTTATCTTTTCAAGAAGCAGGGTGGCCTTGGCGATGTAACCGTAATCACTGGAAGTACTCTGTTTTGCCGCATACAGGCAACTTTCCGCCGCTTTTCTCGCCATGTCCGTTTTATTCAATTTATAAGCCAACTCCGCCTTATAATATACATACCAAAAGGCACTTGGCCTTAGTTCAATGGCCTTGTCGAACCAAACTGCTGCCTTATCCAGATCAATGTCCTTAAAATAATAAAACTGGGCGGCATCAAAATAAGTTTGAGCATTGATGGTACCCGATGCCGCATTTATCTTTTGATCTATTTCTTTTAAGATGGCCGCATCGGAATCTACAAAAAATGGCAAGGATATTTTGGTGTTTTCCCATGCAATGACCATATCCGCACCATTGGCATTAAAACCCTCAAAATATATTTGAAGGGTTTCTTTTGCATCCTTCATTTCCTGTACGGCGATTTTAATACGTACAACATCTTCACTTTCATTGTAACCTGCACTTCCCCAGTGTTTTGTGTTCGAATTCAGGATAACGGTCCATTCTTTCGGGCCGGGTATGGTATATAAAGAATAGCTTCCAGCAGTAATAAGGTTCCCATCAAGCTGTATGTCCTTATCAAAACTGATTTTGGTAGATGAATTTGCACCAGTGCGCCATATTCTGTTAAAAGGAATAAGTTTCCCGAAAATAGTTCTTCTTTGCATGTTGGGCTGCCCGTATTCCAGCGTAACCTTTGCCAAACCCACTTGCTGTTCCGTTTTTATAAGTGGACTAAGGCTTGGTTTGTTAATTTGAGCGTTTCCTAAGGCCGCAATAATAAGAAATAGGGATATGAATAATTGATCGACGTGTTTTTTCATGGTATGCTGAATGTTATATTATTTTATTATCTAAGGAGTTGCGAGAGAATAGTCTCCACCCCCATGGAATCATTACTCAATGTCGTGAAGTTGGCCACTTTTTTAACATTGGGATGGGCATTTTCCATCGCAAAACTATAATCGGAGAGTGCCATCATTTCCAAATCGTTGTTATAATCGCCAAACACCATAACCTCATTGGAATCTAAATTATATGTTTTCATTAATTTTTCAAGTGCAAAACCTTTATGTGCATTGGGGCTGGAGATATCTACCCAATTTTCCCCAGAAATTTTTATTTTTAGGTTTTCTTCTAAATGTTTGACCAATGGATAGATGTATTGTTCGGAACTTTCAAAATGAAACAGGGCTATCTTAACGATTTCCATATCACAGGATTTTAAATCATCCAACACCTGAAACTCGGAATAGTATTCCTTTAATCTTTCAATAAAATTAGCCGATTGGCCAGATGAATAAGCTTCATGTTTTCCGCATAGTACCGGATGTATTTCAGGAAAATCGTTGAGAAGGTCAAGAACGGTATTTTTAACACCCTGTGATAGGGGCGTAGATAAAAGCTCCACATCGTTCTGTACAACAAATCCGCCATTTTCGGCAACTACGATAATATCCTCTTTTATAGGGGATAGTTTTTCAATAATACTGTTATACTGCCTGCCGCTTGCCGCTACAAACCGGATACCTTTGTTTTTCATGGTTTCGAACAGTTCAAAAAAACTACTGCTTACTTCATGGTTGGAGTTTAAAAGCGTTCCGTCCATGTCGCTGACTACCATTTTGATGTTTGATAGATTCATCGCTCTGATTTTAAAAGCGCAAAGGTATTTGTTATGCGTTAGATAATCGTTTAGTTTTATGGGGTTTTTACAATAGATTGTCCTTTAAGGGGACTTTGTAGGTGTAAACAAAGCTTGTCTATAACCATAAAAGTATTGCGGAATACATGAAATTCTATCAAAATAGCATAAAATTACCCGCCTGTGAGAGGGGTTTCCATTTGGTTACCGATATAATAATCGATGGGATTCCGGAAATTAAAAATATTGATGCCGGAATGTTACAGGTATTTATTCAACATACTTCTGCGAGCCTTACCATAAATGAAAATGCAGATCCAACGGTTCGGGTCGATTTTGAAAGCCATATCAACAAAATGGTTCCTGAAAATGCACCTTATTACCTTCATAATTATGAAGGCCCCGATGATATGCCCGCACACATCAAAGCTTCCCTAATGGGAACTTCCGTTCAAATACCCATAACCAAGGGGACGTTGAATTTAGGGACATGGCAGGGCATTTATTTATGTGAACACAGGAATTATGCCTCGGGAAGGACTTTGGTCCTAAGTGCATACGGCATGTAGTCCGAATAAATAGTCCCGGGGAATAGGCATTCAATAAAAAAGATAGAACAACCAAAGATTAGGATTCCCTGCTTTGAATACGATTAAAATTACGCGATTGTTGAGCCAAACTAAAAATGAAAATTTTTAAGAAGTTCTTTACTGATTTTTCTTGTCCAGGCCTTATACATTTTTCGTGAAGGATGCAGACTGTCCCTAGCTATGAGGGAAGTATCAAATAGTGCTTTTCTGGATAATTTGGTAATATCGATAAAAAGAACATTGTGTTTTTCAGCTTCTCTTTTTACGATCGCATTGTATTCCTTCAATTCCCCAACAATTTTTTCTTTGTCCTTATACCGTGCAAATGGCATTACGCTCCAATCTGGAATAGATAGTACGAACACCCCAGAGGTATTGTTTTTTGCCAGTACGATGCTTTTTTTCAGGAGTGTGGAGAAATCTTTTTTAAATGCCGATATACCTTGATTTCTATATTGGTTGTTCACGCCTATGAGTAAAGAGATCATATGATAACTATCGGTAGGAGCCTCCAATGACAGTTCTTCCAATAATTTTTTACTCGTCCAACCGGCACCGGCAATAATTTTCGGTGTTTTAAAATGGATTCCCTTTTTATGTAATATTTTTTGTAATTGAACGGGCCAGCAAGATGGATAGGATTCACTGGTGCCAATGGTGTAACTATCACCCAATGCCAAAAATAAAAGACTGTCTTTTTGGGAAAAAGTGGAACAACTAAAAACGAGGGCGGTTATAAGCGATATGACCTGCGTCCATATTTTTATCGATTTCCCCATTCATGTTCTTACTTAAAGTCAAGATACAAAAAATCCGATTCGAAAGAATCGGATTTTCTGCGTGAGATTTTTTATAATTTACAATTTATTTTACCTGCTCTACAATGGCTTTAAAGGCATCTGGGTGGTTCATGGCCAAATCTGCAAGAACTTTTCTGTTCAATTCGATATTGTTTGCTTTTACTTTACCCATAAATTGAGAATAGGACATCCCGTGCATTCTGGCACCCGCGTTGATACGGGTAATCCATAGTGCCCGGAAATTTCTTTTTTTGTTTCTACGGTCCCTATAAGCATATAACATTGCTTTTTCAACCGCATTTTTGGCTACTGTCCAAACGTTTTTACGTCTCCCAAAGTAACCTTTGGCTTGCTTCATTACCTTTTTTCTCCTGGCTCTGGAAGCTACTGCATTTACTGATCTTGGCATTTCTTTTTAATTTTTTGTAGTAGGCGGTTAATTTTGTCAGTGTTCATAATCTTGAACCCATAACCCATAACTCTTTTATTTTTGGCCTAACTCCATGGTTAATAAATTTACCTTTTTAAGTACAAATTACTTTAAACGTAATTGTTCCTTAATGCTATTGACATCATGATCGTGCACTAAAGTGCTATGGGTCAAAGCAAGTTTACGCTTTTTGGATTTCTTTGTAAGAATGTGGCTCTTAAAAGCGTGTTTTCTTTTGATTTTACCCGTACCTGTAAGCTTAAATCGCTTTTTGGCACTGGATTTTGTTTTTTGTTTAGGCATTTTTCCTATTTATTTATTAATCTCACTCTATGCTGAACAAGCCTGTTGATAGGGCTTGGCTCAGTATCTTGTCGCACGGACGATAACAATTGTCCGATTATCTATTTTACTTCTTTGTCTTAGGGGCGATGAACATGGTCATTCGTTTACCCTCCAACTTTGGCATTTGTTCCACTTTCCCTAATTCCTCCAATTCGGAAGCCAATCTTAATAACAGTATTTCACCTTGATCCTTGTACACTATGGACCTTCCCTTAAAAAATACATAAGCCTTTAATTTGGCACCGTCCTTAAGAAACTTTTCTGCATGCTTCTTTTTGAACTCATAATCATGGTCGTCCGTATTCGGGCCAAATCTTATTTCTTTTACCACCACTTTGGAAGCTTTCGCCTTCATGGCTTTTTCACGCTTCTTCTGTTCGTATAGAAATTTCTTATAATCTATGATCTTACAAACAGGAGGGTTCGCTTTTGGTGAAATTTCGACTAGGTCCAATTCCAGTTCCTTGGATATATCCAATGCCTTTCGGATAGGATAAACGCCAACTTCTACATTGTCTCCGACCAACCTTATTTCTGGAGCAAGTATCTTTTCATTGATATTATGGGGGTTCTTATTCTCCCTCCTAGGTTGGGGCCTAAATCTTTTACGTATTGCTATGACTTATATTTTTTAGTTAAACTTAAATTTTCAAAACGACTTTAAGGTACTATTTATTTCATTAGTTACCAAGTTAGTAAATTGATCAATGGTGATAGCACCTAAATCCTCTCCGCCATGTTTCCTAACGGAAATCGTTTTTGCTTTCTCATTATTTTCACCTACGATCAGCATAAATGGGATTTTGTTCATTTCTGCCTCGCGTATCTTTTTACCAACCGTCTCGTTCCTACTATCAATGAGGGCGCGAATTTCGTTATTTTCCAGTGATTTTAAAACTTTTTCCGCATATTTTTCATGTTTCTCGCTGACAGGCAATACAATAGCCTGTTCCGGGATAAGCCATAACGGGAAATTACCACCGGTATGTTCCAATAGAAGGGCTATAAAACGTTCCATACTTCCAAAAGGGGCCCGATGGATCATTATAGGCCTATGGAGTTCATTGTCACTGCCTTTATAGGTCAGGTCAAAACGTTCAGGAAGGTTGTAATCTACTTGAATAGTACCCAATTGCCAATTTCTGCCGAGCGCATCTTTGACCATAAAATCCAATTTAGGCCCATAAAAGGCGGCCTCTCCACTTTCAATGATATAATCCAGACCTTTCTCTTTGGCGGCATTGATGATGGCCTGCTCTGCTTTATCCCAATTATCTGCCGCCCCTATGTATTTATCCGGATTGTTTAAATCCCTAATGGAAACTTGAGCAGTGAAATCTTCAAAACCCAATGATCCCAAAACATAAAGGGAAAGATCGATTACATTTTTAAATTCGGTATCCAACTGGTCCGGTGTACAGAAAATATGGGCATCGTCCTGGGTAAAACCACGTACTCTAGTCAAACCATGGAGTTCCCCGCTTTGTTCGTACCTATATACCGTTCCAAATTCGGCATAACGTTTAGGTAGTTCCCTATAGCTAAATGGCCTGGCATTGTATATTTCACAATGGTGCGGACAGTTCATGGGTTTCAATAAAAACTCTTCATCCTCTTTTGGGGTATTAATAGGTTGAAAACTGTCTTCGCCATATTTTGCATAATGTCCGGAAGTAACATATAGTTCTTTTTGACCAATATGCGGAGTAACTACCATTTCATAACCGGCCTTTTTTTGCGCCTTTTTCAAAAACTGTTCTAACCGTTCCCGTAATGCCGCACCCTTAGGTAGCCATAAAGGAAGCCCTTGACCTACTTTTTGTGAGAAGGTAAACAGTTCCAGTTCCTTCCCTAATTTTCTGTGATCTCTTTTTTTGGCCTCTTCAAGTAATTGAAGGTATTCCGTAAGTTCTTTTTGTTTTGGAAAAGAGATTCCATATACTCTGGTGAGCTGGGTGTTGTTCTCGTCTCCCCTCCAATAAGCTCCTGCAACGCTTAATATTTTAATGGCCTTTACAATGCCGGTATTTGGAATATGCCCACCACGGCACAGATCGGTAAAAGTATCGTGATCACAAAAGGTAATAGTTCCATCATCCAGGTTTTCTATGAGTTCTACTTTATATTCGTTTCCCTGATCTTTGTAAAACCTTAAAGCATCGGATTTTGAGACCGACCGCATTTTGTAATCATGCTTTCCCCGTGCGATTTCCAAAGCCTTCTGTTCAATTTTTTGAAAGTCCTTTTCGGAGATGCTGCCCTCGGGTAGGTCAACATCATAATAAAACCCATTATCAATGGCCGGGCCAATGGTTAATTTTATGCCGGGGTAAAGTTCTTCCAGAGCTTGGGCCACAATATGGGATGTAGAATGCCAAAAAGCGGTTTTGCCCTCTTTGTCCTTCCAGGTGTAGAGTACCAGGCTCCCATCCATTTGCAATGGTGTAACCGTTTCGACCGTGGTGCCGTTAAATTTGGCCGAGATTACATTTCGTGCCAGACCTTCACTAATACTTTTGGCAACATCCATAGGGGATGGGCTTTTTTCAAAATCTTTTATGGAACCGTCCGGTAAGGTTATTTTAATCATTATTTTTTTGCTAAACAATGGGCAAAGATAATATCTTGTTTGCAGGCCTACAATAGTGTATTGAATATGTTTTGATGTTTCCCGTTTTGTGGAATGGCGGGACTATATGTTATATCTCTAACCCTCCTCGGAGATGCTGCTACTATATTATCCTACAATAAAAGCCAGGTGTGGGGAGATAATTATGGAAGGGGCCTTGCGGGATTAAAAGAAAATCATTAAATTCAATGCCCTTTCTGATTTTTTTCTAATTGTAATTAGCTCGATTTTAATGAGTTAAAAATTAGATGCAAAAAATAGTGTAAAAAAGATGTGGATTTTGTTTTTAATTTAAAAAACCCTCTTATATTTGCACCCGCTTAGGCACTGAGGCCTGGGTGTTGGAGAGGGGTTCGAGGGATATTTCGGTATATCTTTTCCCCTTGGACTGGAAGTTCATTTGACATATTGTAGAGACAGCGTCCATCTGGATTATAGATAGATGGACGGTAGGTTTTTTTTGAATCATATAACAAAAGGATTTGAATCGAGATTACGGGCCCGGGGATATTTTTTGGTCGTTTGCTTAATAGTATATATAGTATAACGATGAAGAGTTTGATCCTGGCTCAGGATGAACGCTAGCGGCAGGCCTAA